>JBLHVT010000177.1:0-3579 GCA_047628735.1 Glaciecola sp. | reverse complement strand
AACCAGCGTTTGCTGCACCTTTAAAAAGCTGTACCAGAACAAATGTCCAAATATTTTTTTATGACAGGCTCAATGCCCTGCTGCAAGGATTCAACTACCAGAGCATGACCGATAGACACTTCTAGGATTCCTGGTATGGTCAAAAATTTAGGTAAATTTCGTAGATCCAAGTCATGTCCTGCATTTAGCCCGATGCCGAGTTCAGCCGCTCTAGCAGCGGCAACAAGGTATTGCTGAAAAGTCTCTTCTTGTGTGCTGGCACCAAAATCACTGGCAAATTTTTCAGTGTAAAGCTCCACTCGATCGGCACCAATTTCTTTAACTTTTTCTAGACTTGAGGCGTCCGCATCCATAAACAAGCTGGATCTTACACCGGCATTGCTTAAGCGGTTTAACACTGAATCTAAGAATGTTTCATTATTGGAAACATTCCAGCCGTGGTCTGAGGTAAGCTGACCAGGCTGATCAGGAACAAGAGTGCACTGTGCCGGCATTACTTCCAGAACCAATTCCACAAAATCATTAGAGGGATATCCTTCGATATTGAATTCAACCTCTTCTTTAGACTTCAAAAAATCACTCAAATCGAAAATATCTTGACGGGTAATGTGGCGCTGGTCGGGACGTGGGTGAACGGTTATCCCTTTTACCCCCATGTCGATTACCTGCCCCGCAAAATCTACAACATTGGGAAAATCCCGACCTCGAGAATTACGTAGCAACGCTATCTTGTTTACATTTACGCTAAGAACCGTCATGGCTTCACCTTTACAATTTGCTTAAGTTGCCTAGCTACTAAAAAAATCCATCGCCACTTTTTGAAACGCTTGGGGCTTGTCTACGTGTAGCCAGTGACCCGCCTCAGAGATGATTTTTACACCAGCATTTGGAAACAATGTAAGTATTTGAGCTTCATGCTTAGCCTGCACATAGGGCGATAGCTCTCCTTTGACAAACAAGGTGGGTTTTTCAAACACGTTTGTACCCTCGGGTTTCTCCATAAGCCGATTATAATTGGCCTCGATAACTGGCAAATTGAGTCGCCATGCAAACCCCGAATCACCCTCGCGAACTAGGTTAGTTACGATGAATTTTCGTGTCGCCTCATCCTCAATGTAATCAGCAAGTGCAGTTTCGGCTTCGGTGCGAGATTGAAGTGAACCTAGGTCGAGCGCGTTCATCCCAGCCATCACCTGTTTGTGACCATCTGCTTTGTCGGTATACAAAACAGGGGCTATATCAACGACTAGCAGTCGATCGACCAAATCTGGATAGGACAGCGCCAACTCCATTGCCACTTTACCACCCATGGAATGACCCAACAGGTATGTACTAGTGATATTAAGAGCGCTTAGGAGTTCTTTAATATCCTCAGCCATCACTTGATAGTTGTGTTCCGGCGCGTGAGCTGAGTCGCCGTGGTTACGCAGGTCTACTCCAATTACTGCGAAAGTCTCAGCAAGCTGCTTACAGTGCCCTCCCCAGTTGCCCTGGCTACCGAAAAGGCCATGCAACACAATAAGAGGCTGCCCTTGATCTGAATATTGTTTGTAATGTAGTTGCATAGTTTTATGTCAGTGATTTCAAGATTTCGAGAACATCAGTATTATGAGACTTAGTTTTCACTTTATCCATAATGTGAACGAGCCTGCCATCTTTATTAATAATAAAAGTACTACGAATAATACCCATGAATTCGCGACCCATGAACTTCTTGAGCCCCCATACTCCGTATTTCTCAGCGGTTGCATGGTCTTCGTCAGCAAGTAAGCTAAAATTCAAAGCCTCCTTAATCTCAAACTTTTTCAGACGCTCTACTGGATCAGGACTAATACCGATAGCAACCGCATCTAATCCGGCTAACAACGGCTCTGAGTCACGCAGCCCGCAGGCCTGCGTCGTACAGCCCGGCGTCATTGCCTTGGGATAGAAATAAAGAATTACATTCTTTTCCCCCATATAATCGTTCAAACTGACTTTTTCACCATTGGCGTCCAACAAGGTAAATGCCGGAGCCTTGTTGCCTAATTTGATTGCTGCCATCTTTTACTCTTAATAATCTGGGGTATATGTCGTTATGATTATTATAACGCTGTTTGCTAGATCCCGGTTAACACTGAAAAAGAACTGACATCACTGCACCATTGCGCTGGCAATGGTCACCACGGAAAAAATCGAGACAATGAGCGAATCACCTAAATCAATAGTAATCCTCACTGGCGCTGGCATCTCTGCCGAATCTGGCATTGAGACTTTCCGAGCCGCTGACGGCTTATGGGAGAATCACTCAATCGAAGATGTCGCGACCCCAGAGGGCTTTGATCGAAACCCTCAGTTAGTTTACAGCTTCTACAATCAACGTCGCAGCCAGCTGCTGTCTCCCTCGATTGGCCCTAACAAGGCTCACACTGCGCTGGCAGAGTTTGAGAACAAGTTTAGCGGGTCATTTCTTCTGATAACTCAAAATGTAGATAACCTTCACGAACGGGCAGGCTCAAAAGACGTACTGCACATGCACGGCGAGCTTCTCAAAATGCGCTGCGTGAACTCAAGATTGATATTTGACATTCGAGAGAGCTTTGACTTTGATACCCAGTGCCGGTGCTGCCGGTCTGCGGGCAATTTGCGTCCTCATATAGTATGGTTCGGCGAAATGCCATTGCATATGAATACGATAAATGAAGCTCTTGAGGCATGTGATCTATTTATCGCAATTGGCACATCTGGCAATGTTTATCCTGCCTCAGGGTTTTATCAAACTGCCAAAATTCGCAAAGCACACACCGTTGAACTCAACTTGGATGAGACCGGCTCTTCTTTTGATCAGCATGAATATGGCTCTGCCACCGAAATAGTCCCGCAATATTTGAATAAAATTCTCGACTAAATTTTCATTCAAGCAACTCTATGCTAGCCTATTTGCTAACGCACAGCGATTGATTAGCTATTCCGAGGTTTAGATGACTGCATTAGGCGATTTTTGGCACGGTAATTCTTGCTACCGCAGTATCCGAAAAGTTCTACATCCCATCGCTCGAATAGTTTGGGCTAGTCTCACTATCACTCTATCAGCGAACACAGCTTTTGCCAGCGAAGAAGAAAACCTAGATCACGTTGGAAAAATTTCAACAGACCACTTGCTGTCTGAATATCCTGCATTTGCTAAAGAATATGAGACCTTTCAACCCAGCGCCAGGCAGCTGCAAGATATTCAAGCATTGGCCGGAAAAGATGTGATCGCCCTCTTTGGTACTTGGTGCCACGACAGCGAGCGAGAAGTTCCCCGCTTAATCAAGCTATTGGAAATGGGCAATGTTGAAGTCAGGCAACTGACACTTTATGGCGTTTCGCGGCGCAAAGATGACCCTGAGGGCTACTCGAAAAAATATGCGTTAAAGTATACGCCTACTATCGTAATCAGTGACGATAGCGGTGAGGTTGCCAGGATTATAGAAAGGCCGAAAGGAAACTTGGCAGCAGACATCGCTAGCCAGATTAACTCCACGAAATAAAACCATAAAAACCTACAAATAGTATTGCTGCTTAATATAAAAGCCACGACAACACATTTTTACTAAG
>JBLHVT010000176.1:0-3663 GCA_047628735.1 Glaciecola sp. | reverse complement strand
CATCAGCTTCTTTTGGAAAGCTAGCCCACAGTTAAGCAAATTGTTCATTTCGGATGACACGATTCAGCGAAATTTTGGTAGCTGAAAAGTCACCTGGCTTTAATCTCTTGGCCGACCACGGTAATGATTTTGCGGCGAGGCTTGGGCTACGTTTTACAGAGCTTGAAGATCTAAAAGCAATCTACCTGAAGTTTGGTATTGATTTGGCCACGCACAATGATGCGCTTAGTTGGGCTTTGCTCAGATCGGCGAGAATAGTTATTTATAAAGAGGGTGTCTAGGATCAGTGGTTGTTGATACCAGCTACAAACAGCGGCCTGAGCCAGAGGCCGTTTTGGATGCGATTAAGGCGCCTTGTTACTAGTCGATATATCCTTAGCTTATCAGCTTAAGTGAGGCGCTCGAAAAGCGCATGGCGGCTTATCGTTAGGCGCAGCAAAATTTTAAGAGCGCTGTTAATCTTGTTGCTTGTTTTCTCCCAATTCGCCACAATTCTCGGCATTAACCCCTATTGTAAATTCTATGACTTATTCTTAATAGGAGCCCGTCTAACTAGTTATAATTTTGGAATTCTGTATAAAAAATCCACAGTCTCTCGGAGCACCTGTTATGAATATGAAAAATATGAAAGCTATACATCTTATTTCCAAAACATCTTGGCACAGCGCCACAGCGCTGCTGTTGGTGCTTTGCTTGCCGTGCTCTGCGGTTTTCGCGGATGATCATGACGAAGCGAACAACTTGAGTCAGCTTATACAGGCGAGCCATCGCAGTAATGACAATATTTCTCGAAACTCTGCAAGACATCCTGCGCAGACGTTAGAATTTTTTGGACTAAAGTCCAGCATGACGGTGATAGAAATATTGCCAGGCGGCGGCTGGTATACCGAAATTTTAGCCCCTTATTTAAAAGACGAAGGTAAGTTATATGCTGCGCATTTTTCTCCCAATGCTAGCCTCTCCTATATGCCACCTTCTCTGGATCGATTCGAAGATAAGCTTAGCGCTAATCCAGATCTTTATGGTAGAACGACGGTTCGCCATTTAAACCCTCCTCATGAGATTGCTATAGCACCTCCAGGAAGCGCTGATATGGCGATGACCTTTAGAAATGTCCATAACTGGATTATGGCTGAGCAGCAGGACGAATTTTTTGCAGCTTTTTATACGGCTCTTAAGCCTGGGGGCATTTTAGGTATTGTCGAGCATCGCGCTAAGCCAGGCTCAAACATGAAAGTAATGGAAACAACTGGCTATGTGACAGAGGCATATGTCAAAGAAATTGCGACTGCTGCCGGATTTGAATTCGTGGGGTCGTCTGAGGTAAATGCAAACGCGAAAGACCAGACTGTCTATCCTCGGGGCGTTTGGACTCTGCCACCTACCTATCAGATGGGTGATGAAAATAAGGCTGAATTTACTGCGATCGGGGAGAGCGACCGAATGACATTGAAATTTGTAAAACCTATGTAAAACTCGATCTGAAAAATAGCCTTGTACGGCTTTAAAAAGGCAAAGTTCTGTTTCGTCGCAAGGCATTTGCTGAATTGGAATATGTTGAGATTCCCACCGATATAGTCCTAGGCTCACGTCTTAACAAGATCTAAATTGGACCTGAAATAGACCCGGAATCTGGACTAGACTACCTGCCGCAGGTCTTTGTCGGTGCTTGTTCGTTTAGTAACGTTTCTCATTTTGGGTTTAATCCTCAGCCGGTCAGGCCCCGAGGGCATTATTTGCTCATGACGCTCCGCCTGATTGTTCACAAACAATATCCCGGCCCCTGAATCGCAGGGTTGAAATCAAGCTGAATCATAACCAAGCTAACTAAACCCAGTGGCTAAAAATAGTTTTCTTTCATTTAAAGCCTACCCATAGACAACAGGCCGCTTGCCGCTTACTCTTTGCTGAAACACTTAATTTTTATTTTCTTTCAATAATATTTAGGAGTTCGAATGCATTCTAAATCAATAATAATCGGCGCACTAATTACTGGCATAATGACTTCCGGCTTGATTTTCGCCGCTCAGAGTGAAACCTCATCAACTGGTCGTCCAAATATTGTACTCATTTTAGCTGATGATTTAGGTTTCACTGATATTTCCCCGTTTGGCAGCGAAATTAGCACGCCCAATATTGCGGCGCTTGCCAAGGCGGGTATTTCGTTCACCAATTATCACACCGCGGGAAGCTGCGCTCCTGCCAGAGCCATGCTTTTAACTGGTGTGGACAGTCACAGAAATGGTGTGCCAAATATTCCAGAAGCACTACCGTCTGAGCAGAAAGGTTTTGAAAACTATCTTGGTGTGCTCAGCGATAAGGTGGTCACTTTGGCAACCCTACTAAATGATGAGGGTTACCACACCTACATGACCGGTAAATGGCATTTAGGTCATGCCCCTGAGTTGCTGCCATCAGCTAAGGGCTTTGAGCGGACAATAGCAATGATGGATACAGGCGCAGACAATTGGGAGCAACGTCCTTATCTGCCCATTTACGAAAAAGCCAATTGGTATGCGGATGGGCAAGCGCATACGCTACCCGATGATTTCTATTCTTCTAAATACTTCGTGGATAAAACCATTGAGTTCGTCGATTCAAATGCTGGTGACGGCGAACCATTTTTCGCCTATATCCCTTTTCAAGCTGTGCATATGCCGGTGCAGGCACCCCGAGAATTTTCCGATAAGTATTCAGGTATGTATGATGAAGGTTGGACTGTTATGCGGGAAAAAAGACGCAAGGCGGCAGAGCTTGCCGGTGTTATTCCAGAAAATACCGAGATGGTGGTGACTCCAGGCACATTAGAGTGGGATGGTTTGACCGACGGGCAACGTCGCCACCATGCCAGACGAATGGAAGTTTACGCTGGCATGGTCGAAGCGATGGATATGCATATTGGCCGGCTCATGGATCACTTGAAAGCCATCGGTGAGTTTGAAAATACTGTCTTCATTTTTACATCCGATAACGGAGCTGAGGGTTCAAATTTAGTTCGCGTAGATGAAACATCACTGTTAACTGCTTGGTTTAATCAAGTGGGTTATAACGCCGACTATGACACTTTGGGAGAGAAGGGGTCTTTTAACGCTATAGGCCCCAACAATGCGACTATCGCGGCTTCGCCGCTGGCTTTTTATAAGTTCTATGCCAGTGAGGGAGGGCTACGTGTGCCGCTTGTTATGGCGGGGCCTGGGATAGCAAAGCGTGATCAAAAAACTGATGAATTTGTTTTCGTCACAGACTTAACGCCAACCATATTGAGCTTGGCAGGGGTTGAGGCGCACGGGGGAAATTGGAAAGATAAGCCTGTTGAGGGAATCGTTGGCAAAGACTTTTCTAGATTCTTAAGCAATGATGAAAATGATATACACGATGCTTCTACTGCAATTGGCTACGAGTTGGGAGGCAATAGAGCTTTATTCAAAGGCGATTATAAAGTTGTATTTAATCGCAGTGCAGTAAACGATCAAACCTGGCATCTTTTTAATATTAAAACCGATCCTGGCGAAACCAAAGATCTGGCTAATGATGAGCCGCTGCGTTTTAAAGAGATGCTTAACGACTACGAAGAGTTTGTTCGAGAAAACAACGTCCTGCCAATGCCTGAGGGGTATGACCAGAGGAGAGAGATTTTCCGCGGGTCTCGTAACTAGGGCGCAC
>JBLHVT010000175.1:0-3769 GCA_047628735.1 Glaciecola sp. | reverse complement strand
AGCATCAGCATCAGCATCAAAAACACTGTACTCAAACCTAGCATCAGCGCGCCAAAAATTAGCTAGCCTACCTTTGCTTACGTTACCTGAGATCAGAGAAATACCCTTATTTCATGGGGGTTAAGAAAGATAAACCAACAGTATTACAGCCTCTTTCCTGTTATGATGCGCGGAACAAACAGACGATATTCTTAGAGAACTCCATGGCAAGCAAAACTCGCATAGCAATTACAACATTAGCCGTTGTCGTAATTTCTGCCGTGGCATTTATACCAAAGGTGATTGGGCTCGGGATTCACGATCTCACTATCAACAATCTAATAGCCTTAATACCGTCGGAAGCCGATAGTCGACTGGCCATTGACGAAAGCACTTTTGATAGCGGCTGGTTTAGTAGCACGGCAACAGTTAGCGCTAATTACACACCCTTTGGCGCAGAATCGATTACCGTCAACTTTGATTTTACTATTAAACATGGGCCTATATTGCTAACCAACGATGGGCTTCGCTTCGGCATCGCCTATGCCGAAATTACTCCAAATATAGCTGATACGCTGCCGATTTTTGGAACTGCAATCGACCTTAGCTTTCCCGACACATTGTTAGAATTATATGCGGGATTTGATCAATCACTCCTTATAGCAATAACAGTAGAACCGTTAAGTCATGCCACGAACAACGAAGAGTTTGAATTTGCTGGTCTCTCCGCCAGTTTTCTCGCCAGAGCAGATCAGTCAGCAGAGTTACTTGTGAATATTGGAAAGCTGTCTGTTAAAGAAAATCTCGACAACTTGGCTTTCACCATAGACGGTATTGATTTAATTTCAAAGAGTACTCGAATAAGCGACATCTTAGCCCCAACCTTAGCAACATTTTCTATACCCAACATCAAAATTTCCGCCCCAGCAACGCTGACCATTAGTAACATCTTGGCAAGCTCAGAGCTGCGCGCCTCAAGCAATGCCAACGCGGTTCAACTTACCCAGCATATAGCCACGCAAAGCATAGTCGGGGACAGCCCCCTACAGTCGTTCGACTGGCAATTAGAATTAGACGAAGTACAGCGACAACTTGTTTCGGACTACTATGATTTATTGTCCGAACTTCAAGCACAGTCGGGTGCGGATGCCCAAGCTGCCGCACTCAAAATAAACCAAATCAGCCAAGAGCTATCACTTTTGGTGATGAACAACCCTTTAGTTATTAACAATCTATTTACTGCGAATGCTTATGACGGCGCACACCGCGCGGAATTGAAACTGCGTTGGGTTGGTTTGCCAAAGCTGGACAACATTGCCAGGCTAAATATGAATGAAGCTATTGCGGCACTTGAAATGTCGCTGGATATTGCTCTTGATTTCGACTCTATCATGAGAAGCCCCGCGGCTGAGCAGGTGAAGGCATACGTAGAACAAGGTTTTATAATTATCGAAAACGAAAAGGTTTTAGTCAAAGCAACATTGAATAACAGTCAACTTACGCTCAACGGCGAAGACATTCCGCTTGATCAGTTTTTCTAGTCATACACGCAGCCTTATTTTAGCTAAATTTATTTACTACAGCGAATCAAGTATTAATCATGAAAAAAAATAATAGCAAATCTCAATCAGCCAACTCCGATACACCCAGAGAGTTATTCGCTTACCCTAAGTACTGGGCTGAGTGTTTTGGCACTGCGCCTTATTTACCCATGTCGAAACAAGAAATGGACGAATTAGGCTGGGATAGTTGCGACATTATTATTGTGACAGCCGACGCTTATGTAGACCACCCAAGTTTTGGTATGGCAGTGGTAGGCCGACTACTTGAATCGCAGGGCTTTCGCGTTGGAATTATTGCTCAGCCAGAATGGGATAGTGCCGAACCTTTCAAGATTCTAGGCAAACCTAATTTATTTTTTGGGGTGACCGGCGGCAACATGGATTCGCTCATCAACCGCTATACAGCCGATTTAAAAATTCGCAATGATGATGCGTACACCCCGCACGCGGAAGCAGGTAAACGCCCCGACCGCTCGGTTATCGTTTACAGCCAGCGCTGCAGAGAAGCCTACTATGATACCCCTATCGTTATTGGCGGCATAGAAGCTAGCCTTCGCCGTATTGCACAGTACGATTATTGGAGCGATGCAGTGCGGCGTTCGATCTTAATCGATTCCAACGCGGATATTCTTTTGTTTGGCAATGCCGAGCGGGCACTGGCAGAGGTGGCCCATCAAATTGCGGAAGGCAAAACAACAGAAGAGCTATCTTATCTTCGCGGTACCGCCGTTGTAAGAGACGCAGTCCCTAACGGTTGGACAGAAATAGATTCCACCCGTGTTGATTGGCCAGCCAAGATTGATGAAATCCCTAATCCTTATGAATTTCATGAACGCGCAGAAAAGGAGAAGAAAAAACAAAAAGAGAGAGAGGCCAACGGCGAGGCAATAGAGTTCAACCCAGATGTAGATGAACCACAACCGATGCGGATTGTTCCTATGCCCTTGCATCGAAATGCAGGCATTGATCCTGACACCTGCTATATACGATTACCATCATTCAAAAAAGTAACAAACGATCCAGTGCTATATGCACATGCCTCGCGTGTCTTGCACCAAGAAGCCAACCCTTACAATGCGAAAACATTAGTACAGAAACACGAAACCAAAGAAGTGTGGGTTAACCCACCCCCAATACCACTAACCACCGAAGAAATGGACTTTGTGTTTGACCTGCCCTTTCAGCGAAGGCCGCATCCGAGTTATGGCACAGACCGAATTCCTGCCTATGACATGATTAAAACATCCGTCAACATTATGCGCGGCTGTTTTGGCGGTTGTACTTTTTGCTCCATCACTGAACATGAAGGGCGCATAATTCAAAGCCGGTCAGAAGATTCAATACTCCGAGAAATTGGTAAAATTCGCGATCAAGTTCCCGGCTTTACTGGCACGATTTCCGACCTCGGCGGCCCGACGGCCAATATGTACAAGCTCAACTGTAAGTCCAAAGCGATACAGAAGACTTGTAAACGACTGTCCTGTGTCTACCCCAATATTTGTAAGCATTTAAATACAGATCACAGCCCGACGACTCAGCTGTATCGAAAAGCGCGAGCTGTCCCTGGGGTAAAACGCATCGCCATTGCGTCAGGACTGCGCTATGACTTAGCCCTGAAAGACCCAGAATACATTGAAGAATTGGTAACCCATCACGTCGGTGGCTATTTAAAGATCGCCCCTGAACATAGCGAAGACAAAACGCTTTCCAAAATGATGAAGCCAAGCATTTCTGCCTACGATGAATTTAAGGTTTTGTTCGACAAATTTTCTAAAAAGGCAGGCAAAAAGCAATATCTGATTCCTTACTTTATTGCCGCCCATCCAGGCAGCGATGACGAAGATATGTTGAATCTGAGTTTGTGGCTTAAAGAACGCAAGTTTAAACCGGACCAAGTGCAAACCTTTTACCCATCACCAATGGCGCTAGCGACTGCAATGTACTACTCCGAGCGTAATCCCTTGCAAAAGGTTCGCTATAAGAGTGAAAAAGTTAGTGTTAACAAAGACCACGATAAACGTCGCTTACAAAAAGCGTTTTTACGCTATCACGATGAAAAGAATTGGCCTATTCTGCGCGAAGCGCTAACTGAAATGGGTCGTGGCGACCTTATCGGTGTTGGGCCAGAGCATTTGGTGCCGCCTGTGCAGCAGTCTAATCGCGCTAAGTATTCAGCAGCAAACAAGCAGCAGAATCGAGATAGAGGTCGGCGACGCTAGAAGCACACT
>JBLHVT010000174.1:0-3896 GCA_047628735.1 Glaciecola sp. | reverse complement strand
CGACAATGGCCCTTGGCTGACTATGGATGAGGAAGGTGGCCGCGCGGGTTTGCTGAAGATGGGCAAGGGGTCAACCTTTGAAGGGGGCGTAAGAGTACCGACTATTTTTTATTGGCCAGGGCAAATAAAGCCTGGAATTGTTAGTGATATAAGGTCCACTTTAGATCTGTTTGCGACAGCGATGGGCTTAGCTGAAATTGATAATCAATCGGGTGTCGACGGTTTTAATCTGAGTGGGGTATTGCTCGGTAGAGAGGCCAGTCCTCGCACAGAAATGCCTTATTATCGAAGTGGGCAGCTGTATGCTTACCGGCAGGGACCTTGGAAGCTTCATTTTATTGTTGAAGGGGCCTACGGGCAGCCTCCGGTAAAGACAGAGCTTGCTGAGCCGGAGCTTTACAATTTGCACCGATATCCTTAGGAGCGATTTAATGTCGCGAGCAGCAACCCAGAAGCGTTAGCGAGCCTATTGGCAGCCGTCGCTCGTCACCAAGCTAGCCTTGTTGTTCAGCCACCGCTATTTGACGTTAGACTAGGGTTGCAGTAGTCCTGTTGTGTTAGTTCTATAAAAATAGCCCCACTGACTCCTAGCTGAGTTTGCCGCCAGCGCCAGCGTCCTTTAATGCCTCAGCGTAGGCGGAAGATTTGCGGTGGCGAGACACCTGATCAAGCACAGTTGTGCCATCGGCCAGAGCCGCGTTTAAGTCATGGCCGTCAGCTACAAACAGCGGCACGAACCGAGCGAATAGTTCGTCGGTCATGCCGCGATAGGCCTTAAGCAGTATGTTGTAATCTGCAGGCATGTCTTCTGGGGGAAGCAGTTCGAAAAAAGTTTTCAGCCGTTCGTCAGACCAGTCTTCATTTCGAGTCGCTTTTTGAGTCCGCTCACTGACTTTTTTCTTTTCTTCTGCCATGTTGATTCCACTTGTGTACAACTATAAGTTTCTCTATCAAGGGTCGAGTTCACTTATTTCATTTTGTCTCGTAGTAGCTGGTTTACCTGCCCCGGATTTGCCTTTCCTTTGGACAATTGCATCGCTTGCCCAACCAAAAACCCGATGACCTGTTCCTTGCCTTCTTTAAATTGCTGCACTTGGTCTGGATGATTGCTGATAACGTCGTCGACCAACGCCTCAATGGCCCCTGAATCGGTGACCTGTTTAAGGCCTTTAGCCTCAATTATTTGATCGACGCTGGAGGCGTCTTCGATCATCGCTTCAAAGACAGTTTTTGCTATCTTGCCAGAAATCGTCGTGTCTTTAATGCGCACAATGAGATCGGTGAGTCGATCAGCCTGTATAGGTGAGTCAGAAATACTCCAATTGTGCTTGTTTAAAAGCGCCTGCAAATCGCCGCTTACCCAGTTAGCTGCAATTTTTGCATCACCTGTTTTTGTGGCAACACTTTCAAAATATTCAGCCATTTCTCGGGTGCTCGTCAGGACTCCCGCATCGTATTCACTGAGGCCAAACGCATCGCGAAAACGTGCGCGTTTAGTATCAGGCAATTCAGGCAGGGTGGCGCGGACTTGTTCAATATAATCATCGTCTATTACTACCGGCAGAAGGTCTGGTTCTGGGAAATAGCGATAGTCATTGGCAACTTCTTTGCTGCGCATTGAGCTAGTTTCATCTCGGTCAGCGTCATAGCGGCGTGTCTCTTGGGTTATGCTGCCGCCGTCTTCAAGAATATCTTTCTGGCGCTCAACCTCTGAATAGATAGCTTTTTCAACGAACTTAAAAGAGTTGATGTTTTTCATCTCGGTGCGGGTTCCGAGCTCAGTGGTGCCCTTTGGGCGCAGGGACACATTGACGTCACAGCGCATTGAACCTTGCGCCATAATCGCGTCAGAAATGCCCAAGTACAAGATAATAGTATGCAGTTTTTTTAAATAAGCGACGGCTTCTTTGGCAGTATATATTTCTGGCTCGGATACAATTTCTAGTAGCGGCTCGCCAGCACGATTCAAATCAATTCCTGACACGCCCGAGAAGTCTTCATGTAATGATTTTCCTGCATTCTCCTCAATATGAGCACGGGTCACACCTATTTCTTTTTCAGTGCCATCATCAAGTGTGACGGTGAGAGTGCCTTTGCCAACGGTAGGAAAATCTAGTTGAGTTACCTGATAACCTTTCGGTAAATCGGGATAGAAATAGTTTTTACGATCGAATACTGAACGTTTGCCAATTTCAGCGCCAATAGCTAGGCCAAATTTGACAGCCATACGCAGGGCTTCTTCATTGAGCACGGGCAATGTGCCGGGCAGTGCGACATCAAAGATGTTTGCTTGGGTATTCGGTTCGGCGCCAAACTCAACAGCCGAGCCAGAGAAAAGTTTAGATTTTGTTGCTAGAGTGACGTGGACTTCCAAGCCTATAACAGTATCCCATTCCATGACTTAAGCACCTCCTTTAGCGGCTGGTTTTGCTTGGTGCCAGTCGGTTAGTAGTTGAAACTGATGAGCGGCGTTTAGAACCCTAGCCTCACCAAAGTCAGGCCCAACTATATGAAGTCCAACGGGGAGATTGTTGACGGCCCCGGCAGGGATTGAAATCCCTGGCAGGCCAGCTAAGTTAACAGCAATGGTGTATATGTCTTCAAGATACATAGTTACCGGGTCTGTCTTGGCGCCAAGATTAAAGGCTGTGTGTGGAGAAGTTGGTCCAGCGATGACATCAACTTCTTTGAATGCTTCATCGAAATCATTTTTTATAAGGCGCCTAATTTTTTGAGCTTTTCGATAGTAAGCATCATAAAACCCTGCTGACAGAGCATAGGTGCCGACCAGAATGCGGCGTTTTACTTCGTCGCCAAAGCCTTCACTCCTTGAGCGCTTGTACATATCTTCTAAATCCAGCGGGTTATCGCAGCGGTGACCGTAGCGCACGCCATCAAATCGACTAAGATTCGCGGAAGCTTCAGCTGGAGCAACAACATAATAGGCCGGCACCGACAGATGGCTGTTAGGCAAATCGATTTCCTTAAGGATGGCGCCGGCGGCTTCATATTCACGCAATGCCTCGCGAATAGATTGCTCAACATCAGCGCACAGACCCTCGGCGAAGTGTTGTTTAGGAATGCCGATGCGCAATCCTTTTACTGAGTCAGCCAGTGTGGCGGTGTAGTCTTCCACCTCGCGGTCGGCCGAAGTGGAATCTTTAAGGTCAATTCCGGCCATCACATTCATCATGAGAGCCGCGTCCTCAGCGCTTTTACAGATTGGTCCGGCTTGGTCCAGGCTAGATGCAAAAGCTATCATGCCCCAGCGCGACACTCGGCCATAGCTGGGCTTAAAGCCTGTTACCCCGCAAAATGCAGCTGGTTGGCGAATAGATCCGCCGGTATCGGTACCGGTTGCCATAGCACATAGGTCGGCCGCGACAGCGGCAGCAGACCCACCAGAAGATCCTCCCGGTACCTTTTCTAAATCCCAGGGATTTTTCACCGGGCCAAAAAAGCTAGTTTCGTTGGAAGAGCCCATCGCGAACTCATCCATATTGGTTTTGCCTAAGGTTACCACGCCGGCTTGGTTGAACTTCTCAACGACAGTGGCGTTGTAAGGTGAGATGAAGTTATGCAGCATCTTCGAGCCGCAAGTTGTTCTTATTCCTCTGGTGCAAAAAATATCTTTATGAGCCAGAGGAATGCCTAACAAAGGATTTGTGTTTCCTTGCGCTCTGGATTTATCGGCCTCGCTGGCTTGTGCTAGTGCGGTTTCATCGCAGACCGTGATAAAGGCATTGAGTGAATCGTTTACGCTATGAATTCGGTCCAAATAGGATTGGGTTAATTCAACGCTGGAGATATCGCCGCTTGTCATTGCCGCGGAGAGTTCGGCGACTGTCTTTTCAATCATGTTAAAAATCCATCAGTGCAATTCACTGGTCGTGGTT
>JBLHVT010000173.1:0-4104 GCA_047628735.1 Glaciecola sp. | reverse complement strand
ATAGCTATAGGATTCAACAACATTCTCTCTCAGCCCAAGATTGATAAAAGGTGGGCCAAGCGGCGAAAAAGCAAGGTCCTCGAAAGTGGCAGAAGTATAAGAAAATGACGTGCTAATTTCGCCGGATGCATTAAATATGGCAACAGGCCTCCAATCACTGTCCAAGCCCCCGAGGAACGATCTTGGAAGACTCTGCCCAGGAGTGAAGAGATTATAGTGAGCTTAGCTGGAGCTGTGAGGAACACCATCTATTCCCGTCCATGACGCGTTCGCCAAAAGCTGCGTTTCCAAATCAGCTGGTCTACGGTTGATATTCGCTGTGCCGCCTATTAGCGCATTGCCCTCAACTATAGTCATGGTAAGCCGCAGCTCTGGGATGAGGTTTAACACTTCAGTCCTTGAGCACTCTCGTTCCGGCTGTAAATCGTCCGCCGACATCAATTCAAAAATACTGTTGCTTTGGGATTTAATCCTCACGCTGAATAAATACTGGGGAGCTGAATGGGATTGGAATCCGGGTGAATAATAGAAAAGCAAGGTAAATTAAGCGTTTCGTCTTTAGGATTATAGTAATTAGTTTCTTGAGGTAGCCACTGGCCCTGAGCTGCATTAACAAACAACAGATTACGAAAAATAAGAATCAATTTAAATTGAGTGCGATACAACATGGCTTCGTTCTCTTTTAGGTATTTACGAACAGCTGTTAATTTCCCACTAAACAAGTAAGAGAAATGGAATACTTTTCACACCTTTGCAACCGGTTTTAAGCCGTTATGCTTACCATACATGGAAAAAATACGGAGTGCGTCTAAATAAGATAATGCCAGACTCAAAACGAGCTGACGGCACAGTACATCTGCCGCATGTCATTATTCCAAGTTCAATAAATTCCTGTAGACTGGCGTTAACAATAAGAAGTCTAAACAAGGAATTAGCTATGAAGACCCACCGTTTTTTCATGGCCGCTGCAGCTGTTGCCGCAACTGGTCTCGGATTTTTAGTCGCCCCTGTTATCGCCCACCATGCAAGTGCACCGTTCTATAACCCCGAAACTCGGGTTGAAATTGACGGCCCTGTCACCCGCTTTGTGTTCCGAAACCCCCATGCCTTCCTGTATCTTGATGGCCCCGGTGATGACGGCCAAACAGTTGAATGGCAGGTTGAGCTAGGCGCGCCGGTAAGTCTGCGCCGAGTAGGCTGGACGCCTGAATCGCTAGCCATCGGCACGGTAGTCAAAATGAATGGCCAGCGCTCACGAGCCAAAGGCTCTTACGGGATTTGCTGCGTGCGTATGACCCGTGAAGATGGCAGTCCGATTGTTGCCGGCCGCGGCGTTCAAGAACGCGATTCAAACCGTTAAGCCGCAAGGAGTAGAAAATGACTTTATTCAATAATTTGAAACCCCGCATATCTTCAGCCTTAACAGGGGCCTTAGCGCTCTCGGCAAGCTTGGCCATGACTTTGACTGCCAGCCCAGCGTGGGCTCAGCGATTTGACACAATTCCTGATCTAGAACGCATTTGGGACGGCGGCTTTAGCGTACGCCCAGTGAACGGCGTTGAAATGCCATGGAACGAATCCAACTTCCCTGAACTCAATGCCCGTGCCAAGGCATACCAAGAAGTCTGGGAAGAAATAGTCGCTCCAAAATATGACTGTCAACCGGCTTCTTCGCCTGCTATCCAATATGATCCTTATCATATGCAAATCACTCAGTGGCCTGATCGAGTTTTACTCAGATATGAGAAAGACGACCAATTACGCACAATTTGGTTAGACGGGCGCGAACCATCTGCCGTAGATTTTAGCTTGCAGGGATTCTCCGTTGGCGTATACCAAGACGATGCTTTGGTAGTCACCACAACTCATTTTGTTTTTGACATTGCAGGCTTTGATGATTACAACGGCATTCCTTCTTCGGCGCAGAAAATTGTGACTGAAAAGTACTGGATAGACGGTGAGCAGCTGAACATGACGCTGACCCTAGAGGACCCCATGTTCCTGCTCGCGCCGGCGTCTTATACTACGCGTTGGTTGCCTGCAGCTAAAGGCTACAAGCTTGATGTTTACGACTGTGACGCAGAAGCATCAAGAGCGTCTGTGCGCTTCTTTCCTTCCAAGTATGACGACTAAACTGGCCGGAATAGGCGGCTCAGTTAACCGGTGCCGACGTAAGGAATTAGTCTTCCGAACAACAAAACTCCCAGCCATGCTGTGAGTGAAGTAATTGCTATCAGTTTTTTGAGCGGGGGTGGAGACTCAGAGTTCCAATCTGCCATTAAAGGGGCAAGTTTGTAGTGATAAAAAAGGGCGTTAAGACCGGCTAAGCCGATCAGGCACATCTTAATCTGAAAACCGATATTCACCGCATAGCGCATTGGGTCGCCGTAAAAAAATAAAATTCCCGTTATCAAGTTGATACCAAAACCAATCAGCACGATTGGCAGCAACTTATGAGTTGCCGATTGCTGCAGCTGTAGCAGTCCCGCCAAGTTCAAATCCACAATCAGCAAACCACCGATCAATAAAGACAAGCCCATAAAATGAGCAATCTCCAGTATCGGCCACAACCAATAGTTTGTTTGTATCCAATGAGTCAGCGAGCTGTCGACAATGGCAAGTGCGAATGATTCCAACATACTTATTGCCCCCTACACATAGGCGATTAATCGCCCGGCAATAATTGCAGATGACCAGAGAAACAGGGAGGCCAACGCTAGGATTTTCACAGATGAGCCGGACCGCAGCACGCTCTTAATGGGCGATTGAATCAATACTGATACCACCATGGCAGTGGCGATGAAGCTTATCTTAAAAAGAAAGGGCACACTGGTGACTAAGTAGCTAGCTTGAGATGAAAACAGCAGCAGTCCAGAAAATAGGTTTAGGCAAAATCCTGTCAGCGCCAACCTTACCAAAGCGGACTGACTCTCTAACTCCAGCGTGGAGAATAGGCCCAGCAACTTTAAATTCTGCATAGAAGATAAGCCCACCACAATCGCCAAACCTACAATATGAAGGCTTAGCAGCGCCGGATAGGCGTAATAGGATTCACTAACCCAGAGAGCGAGCGAGGTATTTTCTAGCCAAATAAACATGGCTGGCAGTAGTCTCTATAATTATTATGGCGCTGGCACCGCGCTTTTTCTCTACGTTATCAGTTTATGCTTATTTAATGAACAGTCGAATCGTTGAAACGTCTGCCAATGCGATACATAAAGCACTTATAAGGATTTCAAATAAAAGTCCACAAATTATATGTACTATCATTTAGAATAGATTGCCCTCTCCTTGAAAGGTATGCCGCACAATAGCTGAGCTCCTTAAATCACCGCGGTGAATTGCGCTGCAGTAGATCTGCTGGAATATAGTGAAGCTGACCATTATCATTTGCCGCTTAGCCTGCCAGGCCTTCCATACATCCAGCCACTCAGGACGATCGTTGCCCATACCACTGACCACTATAATTTGAGGCTCAACTGTTAACACCGATTCAGCGTTAACTATAGGCGCCAAGGGTATTACATCTATGAAGATATTGTGCCCGCCGTAAAGAACAATAATATCGGAGATAAGATGATCTGCGTTTAATGTGGCCAATGGGTCATTCCAAACTTGATAGAACACATCGAAGATCTCATCCTCGTTGTCGTCTTATCGTAAGCCCGTTAGCTTCTTCATGAAACTTGCCGCCTCGATCTCGGCAATTTCTTCATTACCGGTAAGCTTGCCAAATCGCGCAGTGAAGATGCCATGTCTTCTACCTCTCGCGGCACGTCCAAAAAAAAGTCAATAAAGGCAACCAATAAAGGGGTCGGAGGCATTTATTGCGCTGCTCATTGCCATCGTTGACTATAATTACAGGCTGGTTGCGCTCAAATCTACGACTCATCTACTGCTGCATGGAACCCCTAGAAAGAAGCTTCGAATGTTACGACGCACGCAGTGAATTTAGCTGAAACTCAAACAGCTTTCAACGACGATCTGCGCGCTGAATATCCGTTCAAGATCTTTCATCTAAACAACACATAGGCATCGTTCTCGGCACGAATATTGGCTCTCGGCTTTTAGTAGCTTGCCATTGTCTTCGATCAGAAGACTCTA
>JBLHVT010000172.1:0-4266 GCA_047628735.1 Glaciecola sp. | reverse complement strand
CTTTGCTTTCTCGCATTAAGCCAGACGCATCTCACGCAAACAGTGAAATATAGAGCAAGGCTAGGCACCCACTATCAATACCACCGGTTGCTATCGAGGTCATCAATGCGGAAAATGACGAAGCGCGGTTGATATGCTGGCGGCTGCGCACCGCCTCTGGCCAGTGGCCACAATAGAAACAAGAGCAGAAACAATAATAGAGGAAATAATGGAAACAGTAATAGAGAAATACGGCGGCCAGCGTTGAAGAGACTGCAAATATACTGTTCCAATAACCACTACCTACTCACTTACAAATAAAGGCTAGCTTTAATGAATCATGATAATTCCAGGGAATTGTTTGACCTGGCGCTTCAATACATTCCCGGTGGAGTTAACTCTCCAGTTCGTGCCTTCAAAGGGGTTGGCGGAGACCCGTTGTTTTTTAAAAGCGGAAAAGACGCCTATCTCGTCGACTCTGATGAAAACCGCTATGTCGATTATGTCGGTGCATGGGGTCCTCTTATTCTGGGCCACTTGAATCCCGTTGTTGTCGAGGCTTTGCAAGAGCAACTTAAGCAAGGTCTTGGCTATGGCGCATCTACGATGGGCGAAATTCAGATTGCTAAAAAAATCTGCGAGCTAGTGCCTTCCATTGAGAAAGTCCGGCTAGTGACCTCTGGCACAGAAGCCACCATGAGCGCGATTCGACTTGCTAGAGGCTATACCCGCCGAGACATCATTGTTAAATTTGAGGGCTGTTATCACGGCCATGTAGACGGCCTGCTAGTCAAAGCCGGTTCTGGCGCGCTGACCTTAGGCGAGCCAGATTCTCTGGGCGTGCCAAAAGCTTACACAGACCTGACACACGTACTCACGTATAACGACATCGAAGGGGTGAAAAGTTTCTTCGCTGAAAAAGGTGATCAGATTGCCTGCATCATCGTTGAGCCAATTGCTGGCAATATGAATTTCGTGCCGCCAATTCCTGGCTTTCTAGAATGCTTGCGTGAAGTCTGTTCAGAAAGCGGCAGTGTGCTTATTTTTGATGAAGTAATGACAGGATTTAGAGTGGCATTAGGAGGCGCGCAGTCCGCCTACGGCGTGACACCAGATTTAACAACCTTAGGCAAAGTGATTGGCGGCGGTCTGCCGGTCGGCGCTTTCGGAGGCCGCGCTGACATCATGGATCATATTGCACCTCTTGGCGGGGTTTATCAGGCCGGCACACTTGCAGGCAGCCCATTAGCTGTTGCCGCAGGGCTTGCTATGCTGGATCAAATATCTCAGCCTGGCATTTATGAGGGACTAAACGCCAGCTCTACGACATTGCTATCTGGATTAAGAGAAAGAGCAAAAGCTGCTAATGTGCCATTCACTACCAATCAAATGGGCGGCATGTTCGGGTGTTTCTTCAGCGAAGAAGAAACAGTCACCCGTTTCGATCAAGTGACAGCCTGCAATATTGAGAACTTTCAAACTTTCTTCCATGGCATGTTGGATAATGGCGTGTATCTAGCGCCGTCTGCTTATGAAGCCGGATTTATCTCAACCGCTCATGGTGACGCTGAAATTGCGCACACCTTGGACGCTGCCGAGAAAGCATTTGCCTTGATAAAAAGCTAGACTTTAGTTTATTGATCAACACGAATCAGGCCATATTTTTATGGCTTGTATTTGGTCGATCAATAGGTCTATTAGCTAAATTATTAACTACACCACTAACTACACCACTAACTACACGACACAGTGAGAGCAAGCTCCATGACAACATATAACGTATACGGAATTGGAAATGCTATCGTGGACAAAGAATTTGAAGTCCAAGATAGCTTCTTCACCGAGCACGGGATCGAAAAGGGTTTAATGACGCTGGTTAATCGTGAGCAGCAGGATCTGCTTTTAGAACAGCTTAATCAAAACTACGGTTTAAAGAAACGCGCGGGCGGCGGCTCAGCGGCGAATTCACTGTATGCGCTAAGTCAATTTGGTGGCAACGCTTTTTATTCCTGCCGTGTGGCTAACGATGAAACTGGTGACTTTTTTATCGAAGGCCTTGGCGAGCACAACATCCAAACCAACACCAACGGCCAGCGGGTCGAAGGACTCAGCGGTCGCTGCTTGGTGATGATAACTCCTGACGCAGAACGAACCATGCAGACCTATCTTGGAGTGTCGGATGACATTTCGATTTCGGAAATGGATTTCGAGGCGGCAAAACAATCTGAGATAATGTACCTAGAAGGCTATCTAGTCACTTCACCAAGCGCCAAAGCTGCCATTATTGAAATGAAAGAATTTGCCATTGCCAACAATATTAAAACTGCAATGACTTTCTCTGACCCGGCCATGGTTGAGTATTTCCGTGACGCGGTCAATGAGGTTTTAGGCGACGGTGTTGATTTACTTTTTTGCAATCAGCAAGAAGCGATGAAATGGGCTGGTGCCGATACATTTGAAGCGGCTTGCGAAGCACTAAAGACAAAAGCGAAGCAATTTGTGGTTACTCGCGGCTCTAAAGGCTCGTTGCTTTATGACGGTGAGAATTACATTGAAATCGAGCCACACGCTGTCGAAGTTGTTGACACAAATGGGGCCGGTGACATGTTTTCCGGCGCGTTTATGTATGGCATAACTAACGGCTTAGATTTTGCGACGTCTGGAAAATTAGCGAGCCTAGCATCAGCGACCGTAGTGACGCGATTTGGTCCGCGGCTTGATCCTGAAATGCACCAAGAAATCTTAAAAGAAATTGTAGGCTAGCCGCTGCGCTCCCTCTTAATAGTAAAGATTTATAGTTAAAGTCTGAGCAGGAAACATTCCCAGTAAGCGCTAATTAAATTCAATGAATTCGCTAACTACAAGTGAGCGAATTTATATGGAGTTTTTTAAATCCTAGGGTTTGTAGGCTTACAAGTCAGGAGCCGGGACGTTGTTTGAGAACAATCAGACACGCAGCCCCTCAAACAAAGTATAACTCGGCCCCTGACGGTCAGATGAGATGATTCAACTCTAGCTCAGTACGTCACCAAGCGCAGCTTAAACTCACCGGGAAGGCCCGGGTCGAAATTAAAGTCGAACCTAGCTACCTAATTTGCTACCTAGGCTAAGCTCTTAAATCATCAACGAACTTTTTAACACCGTCGAACCAAGATGTTTTACGTGGGTTTTGTGAAGCCCCCTGCTCATCTTGAATCTCCTTAAACTCTTCCAACAATTCTTTTTGGCGCTTGGTTAAATTTACCGGTGTCTCAATTACCACTCGACAAAGTAAATCCCCCGCACCGCCACCACGAATAGGAGTAACTCCCTTATGTCGAAGTCTAAATAGTTTTGAGGTTTGAGTTTCTGCCGGAATCTTAAGTTTTACTCGGCCATTTAGAGTCGGCACTTCTAACTCACCGCCCAAAGAAGCATCACTAAAACTGATCGGTATTTCGCAGTGCAGGTCTTTTCCGTCGCGCTGAAATATATGATGAGATTTAACGCGAACTTCAACGTAGAGGTCGCCTGATGGACCGCCATGGGCACCCGCCTGACCTTCGCCTGTTAAGCGAATGCGATCGCCAGTATCAACACCGGCTGGCACTTTCACGGACAGTGTTTTGGTTTCATCAACATTGCCGCGACCGTGGCAGGTATGACAAGGGTCTTTAATTTGCTTGCCGGTACCTTGGCAACGAGGGCAAGCTTGTTGAACCGAGAAAAAACCTTGCTGCATGCGAACCTGACCGTGGCCGGCACAGGTACTGCAATCAACTGCCGAGGTGCCTTTCTTAGCACCGGACCCGTCACAGGTGCCGCAGTTTACAGTCGTTGGGATTCTGATTTTAACTGACGTGCCCTGCACTGCATTTTCTAAACTGAGATCGAGGTTGTACCTTAGGTCAGCGCCTTTACGGACATGACTATGGCCGCCGCCACCTCTACCGCCGCCAAAGATGTCACCAAAAATATCGCCGAATGCGTCACTAAAGTCAGCATTGCCAGCACTGGTTTGGCCTTCAATTCCAGCATGACCATATTGATCATAGCGAGCACGTTTTTGAGGATCAGAAAGCACTTCAAAAGCCTCGTTGGCCTCTTTGAATTTGTCTTCTGCGGTATCGTCATCTGGATTACGGTCAGGGTGATGTTTCATCGCCACTCGTCGGTAAGCCTTTTTTATATCAGCTGCCGGTGAGTCTTTTTCAATATCCAGTACTTCGTAAAAATCTCGTTTCGACATTTGTTCTCTCTTGTACCGCGTATGTTGTGCCGGTTAGTTGTGCCGGTTAGTTGTGCCGG
>JBLHVT010000171.1:0-4274 GCA_047628735.1 Glaciecola sp. | reverse complement strand
GCATCAAGTAAATTAGGCGCAACAAATGCGTTGGTTGGACAAATGTCTATACAAGCACTGCAGCTGCCGCAGTGATCACTTTCTGTTTTATCGATAGGTAGCGGGAGATCAGTAAATAGTTCTCCCAAAAAAAACCAAGATCCGGCCTGTTTGTTGATCAGCAGTGTGTTTTTCCCGATCCAGCCTAGCCCCGACTTTTCCGCGAGGGCTCTTTCCAGCACTGGGGCACTGTCAGTAAAAGCCCTGTAGCCATGGGGCCCTATCTTGCTGGTTATTTTTTCTGCCAAGCTTTGAAGGCGCTTACGGATTAGCTTGTGGTAGTCGCGCCCGCGCGCGTAGCGTGAAACGTAGGCGTAATTAGAGTTACGCAGCGGCGCCAAGGAATTAGAGCTTTCCAAGGCATAGTCCATGCGTACGCAGATAACTCGACATGTACCTTCAAGCAGCTTTGATGGATCACAGCGTTTTTCTTTGTTGTTGGCCATATAGGCCATCTCGGCGTGATAACCATTGTCTAACCATGAATTGAAATGGCCTTTATAGTCATCCAAGTTTATATCGGTAATGGCAACCTGTTGAAAGCCAAGTTCGATACCCCAGCTTTTGATCTCTTGGGCAAGGCTATCTAAATCAATAGCATCGGCTGAGGAGGTGGTTATCATAACTGGCACAATATCTTTGCCGCGCTTTGAAGTGTGGAATCATCTTTGCAAAAACAAAAGCGCAGTATCTTGGTACCCGGCGCCTCGGCATAAAATGGAGTTAGAGGAATAGCAGCAACGCCTTTTTCCTGAGTGAGTTCATTGGCAAATTCGATGTCACTTTTATCACTGATAGCGCTGTAATCAGCGAGCTGAAAATAGGTGCCTTTAGATGGCAAAAGTTTGAAGCGGGAGGTGTGAAGAAGTGCACAAAATTTATCGCGCTTTACCTGATAGAAATCGCTGAGCTGCGTTGCATGCTGCGGACATTCAGCCATGAAATCCGCTATTGCGTACTGAACAAAGCTGGTGCTGGTAAATGTGACATATTGATGAATTTTACGAAACTCCTCGGTCAGGCGTGGCTTTGCAACACAGTACGCTAACTTCCAGCCGGTTGCGTGGTAGGTCTTTCCAAACGAGAATACCACATAAGATTTTTCTGATAGTTCAGGATGACTTAAAACACTTTGATGTTTTTGGCCATCAAAAACCATATGTTCATAAACCTCATCGGACAAAACTAGAATTTTTTTGCTGCGTATCGCTTTTGCCAGCAAATCCAAATCCGCTTGAGTTAAGACACTGCCACAGGGGTTATGCGGTGAATTAATAATGATCAGCTTAGTTTTTTCTGATATTGCGTCATCCAAAGTTTGCCAATTAATCGCATAATCAGGAAGTTCTAAGCTTATTCGTACCGGAGTCGCACCAGCCATCAAAATAGCAGGCTCATAGGCATCATAGGCAGGATCAAAAATAATTACTTCATCTCCTCTAGTTACCGTAGCCTGAACCGCATTAAATATGGCCTCGGTTGCGCCTGAGGTAACGGTTATCTCGGTTTCAATATCCGCCGAGAATCCATAAAGTATTTTGATCTTATTTGCTATTTCCTGACGTAGTAAGGGAATACCTGCCATGGCCGGGTATTGATTTTTATTATCGTACAAGCGCTTCGTCACTAGTTCTTTTAAGCGTTCGGGACAATCAAAGTCCGGAAAACCTTGTGATAGATTTATGGCACCATAGTCTTGAGCCATCTTTGACATGACCGTAAAAATGGTTGTGCCAATGTGTGGTAACTTACTTTGCACGATAATTCACCTGATTCGGGTCTAAAAACTAGCGGCAAAGCCGCCCTCAGATTCTATTCTAACTTAACAAGCTAGGGATGTAGCGCACACGGTGCGTGAGTAAGCCATATTTCATTAGAGGCGACGCTGTTCTTTAGCTAAAATGTACAAAAGCTTTAAGATAAGCAAGGATAAGAGATGCCAGTTTCAGAAAAAGAAGCAGCACAAGCAGACATTATTAGTGAGCAGGCTAATAGCAATTCGAAAAATAAACAAGTGACAGATAAGCCACTGTATTCACTGCCGCTGCTTAATCTGGATGCGGGGCGGGCAGCTGTTCTTGCCTACTTCGAAAATACCTGGGCGCTTACCGAGCAGCTTTTTTCATCGCTTGTCAGCGAAGAAGCTTATTTAACCCGCCCCTACCACAAAACTCGCCATCCTCTTATTTTCTACTACGCCCACCCCGTGTGTTTTTACGTCAACAAGCTGTTAGTCAGTGGACTAATCGACGTGCCGGTCAATCAAAAGCTGGAGCTACTGTTTGAAACTGGCGTTGATGAAATGAACTGGGATGATTTACACGATGGCGAGCAAGACCTTTGGCCATCTTTGAATGAGGTCAGGCAATACCGCTCTCAAGTATATAACCTAGTGAAAGATGTTATTCAGACTCATCCGGGTCTGGATGAGCCTATTACGATGGACAAGCCCACATGGGCGCTAGCGATGGCGTTTGAGCATGAGCGAATTCATCTAGAAACGTCCAGCGTCCTTATCAGAGAGTTGCCAGTCAACTTAGTTAAAGAGCCTGCCGCATGGCCGCCCTATTTAACGGCCCCGGTTGCACAGATCTCTAGCCCTGTTGCAGGCAGAGACTATCCTAATAATGAAATGGTCGAGATTTCAGGCGGCGAAGTTAAAATCGGCAAGCCGCGCTCTTGGCCTTCATTCGGTTGGGACAATGAATATGGGCATGATAAGCGCCAAGTCACAGATTTTAGAACATCCAAGTTCCTAATCAGTAACGGAGAGTTCTTTGAATTTGTTAAATCTGGCGGCTATGAGCAAAAGAAAAATTGGTCTGACTCTGGCTGGGGCTGGCGCCAATTTCGCAATGTTAAATGGCCGACATTCTGGGTTCAAGATGGTCCTGCGGGCTCGAACAGATTTAAGCTTAGGAGCACTTTTGCTGAGATTCCTATGCAATGGAGTTGGCCTGCAATAGTCAATTCTTATGAGGCCAAGGCTTACTGTCATTGGTTATCAGAGAAAGAAGGATCTGAAACTCCCTATCGGCTTCTCCAAGAGAGCGAACATCAAGCAATAAGGGGGCCTGAAATTGCAAAGGCATCCGAGTGGCCTGCCGGTGGTGATAGTATATTGGCCTATGATCAGGTAATGAACTCTACAGAATTGTACTCAATCAACCATAACCTGCGATTTGGCAGTGAAGGGGCCGTTAATTCGTTTGCGGCCAATGATCAGGGAGTTTACGACGCACAAGGTAATGTGTGGCAATGGTGTGAAGATGCATTTCACGCGCTGCCAGGTTTTGAAATCCACCCCCTCTATACGGACTTTAGCACTCCTTGCTATGATGGGGAGCATCAAATGATGCTTGGTGGGTCTTTCATCAGTACAGGAGATGAGGCGAGTATTTGGGCACGTTTTCAATTTCGTCCGCATTTCTTCCAACACGCCGGATTTAGAGTGACTAGAGAAATTTCAGAGCTAACCAAGAAAGGGGATAAATACGATACTGATGCGGTCGTTAGTCAGTATTTGCTGTTTCATTATGGCTCGGCCGAAGAGCAGCGAGACACTGCAATTACCGCCGGTGTTGGTCACCCGAGCGTGGTCAATCTCATTGATCGAACTGTCGAGCTGATGGAGGAATTTTCTCTCAATAAAAATAACGCGCTCGATTTGGGATGTGCAGTAGGGCGATCTAGCTTTGAGCTTGCCAGGGAATTCTCTCAAGTCGTGGCTTTGGACTACAGCGCAGCGTTTATAGACGCCGCTAATGAAATTAAGCGAGACGCTGAAATAGATTATGAGCGTTGGGACACAGGGAAATTTAAAACTCGCTTAACCGCGTCAGTCGATGGCAGCATAGACCGTGAAAGACTCACTTTTATTCAAGGTGATGCAGCAAATTTAGAAGCTGAAAATGTGTTTAATACCACCGCGCCTTTTGATGCGATTTTGCTCAGTAACCTGCTGTGCCGATTGACACACCCAGAGAACTGCTTAAGTCAATTTACTGATTCGGACAAATATATTAGCCGTGGTGGAATACTCGTTATCACTTCGCCAAACACATGGATGGAGCAATTCACTAAAGAGGAGAATTTCCTCGATGGCCAAGACAGCGATGCCACATTGGCTGCAATAGGCCGCTTGTTGCCTGGCTTTGAACTCATACATCACGAAGACATTCCTTTTATGATTCGAGAACATCGCAGGAAATACGAATATATTATTAGCCAAGGGT
>JBLHVT010000170.1:0-4280 GCA_047628735.1 Glaciecola sp. | reverse complement strand
CAACCTGCAGAGCCACCATATTAACAAGATCACCGGCTTTGACCCGATCAGTGAGGTCTTTGCTGACCCCAGCTACCAAGCTAACTTTGCCTTCGGCAACGCTAGCCAACAAGACTACCGAACTGCCCAATTTATTCTTCAACTGATCGACTGTGTCGCGCAGAGACTTCGAGTTAAAACCTTCCACATTAGCAATCAGAACCTTAACACCAGCAAGTTCAATCGCCTGAGATGCCAAATCGCTGCCCGCACTGGACGCCATTTTGGATTTGAGCTGCTCCAACTGCTTTTCCAACGCCCGATTATTATCAGCTAGCTGCTGAACTTTGACGGCTAACTCGTCTGGCTTACTTTTTACGATTTCACAAAGCTGCTTTAGGGTATTTTCTTCCCGCTCAATAAAAGCAAGCGCGCCTTTGCCTGTTACGGCTTCGATTCGCCGAACTCCCGCGGAGATTCCTGATTCACTAGTAATTTTAAAAAGCCCTATGTCACCGGTGCGGTCCACATGAGTTCCACCGCAGAATTCCACTGAATATTCTCCAGCCATGCTCACGACGCGCACTTGCGCACCGTATTTTTCACCAAAAAGTGCCAGTGCTCCTTTATTACGAGCCTCCTCTATGGCCAACACTTCTTTTGTGACTGAGTCATTGCCAAGGATCTGCGCATTCACCAAGTCTTCTATCTGTTTTAATTCATCAGCTGTAACTGGTGCTGAGTGCGAGAAATCAAAACGAAGACGCTTTGCATCAACCAGCGAGCCTTTTTGCAAAACGTGCTCACCCAAAACTTCACGCAGAGCGGAATTCATCAAATGTGTTGCGGAGTGATTCAAAGTAATCGCTGAGCGATCCGCCGTCGCCACCGAAGTCACAACCAAGGTTCCCACTTCCAATTCGCCTTCTTTCACTACAACGCGATGTACAAGGGCATCGCTTTGTTTCTGAGTATCAATTACCTCAGCGCTGCCACCGGCAAACTTTAACCAACCTGTATCGCCAACCTGTCCGCCAGACTCACCGTAGAACGGACTATTGTTAAGCAAGACCAGTACTTCGTCATTCACCTTCGCACTGGCAAGGCTATGGTTATTGAGGCTATAAATTTGCTCCACTTTTGAGTCGCTTGCCAGCGTCTCATAGCCTACGAAATCGGTTCGAACATCGGAGTCAAGATCTAACTTCTCGGCAGCAGTAAAATTACTGGCTGAGCGGGCCTTATCTTTCTGTACCTGCATAGCCTGCTCGAAGCCTTCCATGTCAATTTTCAGATCGTGTTCTCTAGCGACATCTGCGGTGAGGTCGACTGGAAAGCCAAAAGTATCGTATAGGCGAAAAACGGTGTCTCCGGCCAGTGTATCGCCCTTAAGATCGGCTATGGCTTTTTCTAGTATCACCATGCCATTTTCTAGAGTACGAGCAAATTGCTGTTCTTCTTCGTTCAAGGCTTTTTCGATTAGGGCTTGCTTCTCAACCAGTTCAGGGTAGGCCTCTCCCATTACTGCTACCAAAGACGAAACTAGCTTGTAGAAAAACACATCCTTCACGCCAAGCTGATAGCCATGGCGCACGGCTCGGCGAATGATCCGCCGCAGCACATAGCCCCTACCTTCATTGGACGGTATAACCCCATCCACAATTAAAAATGAGCAGGATCGAATATGGTCAGCAATCACCCGAAGGGACGTGTTAGTGGTATCAGCAACACCGGTAACCTTCGCTATATCTTTTAGCAAGGACTGAAATAGATCGATCTCGTAATTGTTGTGTACACCTTGAAGAACCGCTGCTACACGTTCCAAGCCCGCTCCGGTATCAACTGATGGCTTGGGCAAAGACTTTAGTGAACCATCCGCTTTGCGCTCGTATTGCATGAACACCAAATTCCAAATTTCAATATATCGATCGCCATCTTCATCAGGGCTGCCTGGAGGGCCGCCAGGCACATCTTCACCATGGTCGTAAAATATTTCGGAGCAAGGACCACACGGGCCGGTATCGCCCATGGCCCAAAAATTGTCCTTTTCACCCAATCTAGAAAAACGGGTCGGGTCGACTTTCATTTCATCCAGCCAAATAGCCTCGGCTTCTTTGTCATCCGTGTAGACAGTTACCCACAGTTTTTCGGCTGGCAAACCTAACTCTACGGTTAAAAATTCCCACGCATATTCAATGGCTTGTTTCTTGGAATAGTCACCAAAAGAAAAATTTCCTAACATTTCAAAAAACGTGTGGTGACGGGCTGTATAGCCTACGTTTTCGAGATCGTTATGCTTGCCCCCTGCTCTCACGCAGCGCTGAGAGCTAGTGGCGCGATTGTAGGACCTAACTTCATCACCTAGAAAAGTATCTTTAAATTGCACCATTCCCGCGTTGGTAAATAGCAATGTAGGATCATTACCAGGAACCAGCGAGCTACTAGGCACAATTTCATGCCCTCTTTGAGCAAAGAAGTTTAAAAAGGTTTTTCTTATATCCGAACTTTTCATTAGGTTTACCAAGCTTTGATGAGGCGCAAATTGAAAGATTACTTAGAAGCGCCCAAAAACCGGGGATTATAGCCCTTTATGCACTGGAAATGCAGGCCTTTTGGACGCAAATCACAGGAAACCCATAGAAAAATAATGAGCCTCAATGTGCAGCCGTGAGTTTGAGAATTGGCTAGCCCAGCCGCTGCAGTCGCAGCAGACCTAACGGGATATTAGCGGAGGCTATTCTGGGTCTTTAGACTCGCCAGAACCCAAAAGAGTCGACTCCGGCAACGCAAACGAAAAAGACTTAAGCTCGGAGTCCAGTGGCGTGCGCAATTTACCGTCACTAGAGAGCATTATTGCGATGGCGCGTGTGTTTGGAAAGTGGCTCAAGATTATGGTGAGTATGATAAGAAAAGGTACGCAGAGTAACATACCAATAATTCCCCATATGGTTCCCCAAAGCGCTAGATTGAGCAATATAACGATAGGGCTCAGATTGAACGACGATCCCATCATGCGAGGCTCTAGGATATTACCAATTAATACCTGACACAGCCCGATAGCGGCAAGCACAAATAGAAACAGCGTATAGCCATCTGATTGAGCCAAAGCAATCAATGCGGGAAATATCGTTGCGATAATTGACCCTACCGTAGGAATGAAGTTTAGCAAAAAAATAAGCAGCCCCCAAACTCCAGCGAAATCAACATCCAACAGCCTTAGCACAATATAACTTAATGATCCGGTGAGGGTGCTAGTGAACATTTTAATACTAATGTATTTTTGAATATCATCGCGAATTCTAGAAATAATTTTCCTCGCACCGCTCTCCTTTCCCCCCTCACTAAACAGCGCCGTAATCTTCCCGTCGAATTTCCCTTGCTCAAGAAATAGAAACAATATGTAGATCAAAATAAGCCCGCCGCTTGCCAAAATGCTAGCGAAAGAAGACGCTATCGATGCGGCGTAGGCCGGCAAATCGATCCAATTGCTTATCGTTGTCATTACGCTTTGTTCTGACAACACTGCCATGTCGACAAAAGGCATACCCTCTAACCTAATCGTTAGATTCTCTTGATATATAGGAACGACTTCCAAGACTTCATCCAACCTTCCACTTAGAAAACTGATCAATGCCCAGATAACAAAAAGGAAGCTAAAAATTGAGGCCAGCAGGCAAACAAGAGGGGGAAACCTAAAGCCGCCGAGGGTTAGTTTCTGAAATGCAACCGACAGCGTGTTGATTAGATACCAAAGTGCGACTGCGATCACAAAAGGTAAAATAAGACTTTGGCCCACATCTAATAAATAGAAGACAAGAACCACTAGAATCGCTGTCGCTGTGTAATTTAGAACCTTCATATTGAATTCACACTCGCCAATTAAATCTAAATTTGCTATTGATACGTTCGACTTACAAAGAATATCACATTTTCTTATCGCCTCCCTCTTTAGTCTAGACCTGCAGTAATCAGTACAAAGATTTAGCCGAAGATGAGAGCCGCACCATGAAACTTGATGGTTATTCAGACTTAGTTAAAATCGTTGACGAGGAAATGGCGTTAGTTTATCGCGGCATTCAAGACTCTTTGCAACGCCCTGTCGTCATTAAATTGCTACCCAGTAATTTAAGCAAGAATGTGAAAGCACGCCATCTTTTTGAAAAAGAATCATTTATCCTTGCCAGAATGAACCACGCCAACATCATTCATATGGTGAATCGAGGTATAACCGAAAACGACCACGCCTATTTCATTATGGAATACATTCAAGGTATTGATCTTAATGCCGCAATGAAAATCCG
>JBLHVT010000169.1:0-4407 GCA_047628735.1 Glaciecola sp. | reverse complement strand
ATCAAAGGCCGGATTCAAAATAAATGAAGATGATGGTTGTGATGTGCTTGTTGCTTTGACCTTAGTCGCCGCTGCGGTCCGCCCTGTTGTCACTGGTTTTTCTTTGTATGCAGCCTCGGCTTCTGCCCGGGTTAAGAAGCTTTTATGAGATGCTCCAGAAAAGCCGGCTACAGCTGCTTGTGTAGTTGGCCAATCCGTGAAGATTCCAGTATTTCGGCCTTGCCAAACTACATAATACTTTTGCTTTGCCACTACGGTACTTCTCCAGAAAAAACGAATACACAAAAGACGCAATGGTTAGCTTGTCAGAACCATCTTGTTTATGTTGACAGCTCTTAAGAAGAATTGCGAAAAGTTCTGCTCAAGCGATTTGAAGTATGTCAGCTAACCCGCGAATAAAATTCATAGTAGGTTAGGCCAATTACTGAACGCAATAACTGCTAGGAAAAATCGTGGACCGAGGGGGGATTAGTTATTTTAGTGTTTAACCCCTTCAATTCCTATAGCGTGGTCATATACCACCAAAGTAGAAATAGCATCGGTATAAGTATGACGGTCATGAGGGCCGTGATAGCTACCATTTTATTGCCCCATAATCTTTTCATCGGTAAACCTCCAACAGACTCTTAACGTTAATAGTGCGCTATGCTAATTAGTGAGTGCAAAAAATCGCGAAAACCGGATGCGCCTAGTTAAAAAGCCGCAGTGAATGTGTTAACAATGCCAAGCACTGGTCGATTGAAACACCGAGCCACATTGATTCTTGGTTGGTAAAGATTCTGGACTGATGGACAGCATTCCTAACGGAACCTGCATTAGCGCTTCTATTGCGGCAGCAATGCTTGGCCGCTGCGAGCAGGCCGTGCTCGTACTGGGGTAGTTCACTCGCAGTAAAATGAAAGCCGCCAGGTTGAGAAGGAGCAAAAAGGCGATAGCGACGAGAAAATACGCAGTTTGGTTAGTCAAAATTCTAGATCCCAGCGCTTGAGTAAATTGAATCTGACCAGTTGGAGCTAGAAAGCCCCTCTGGTTATCTTATTATTTTTCTACCACGGGGTGAAAATGGCGGGCCGACAGAGACACGAGCCTTAGGCTAACATACGATAACTACGGCCCAACGTGATGAGTTTACTTGAGTAATCTGCACAATTCTAAAGGTTTTTCTTTCACTGGCCTGTTTAGGCCAGCGAAACACAGGCCAACATTCAGTTCTGATAATTATACGCCCCTAATAATCAGGTAAGAACGAGTATAACTAGCTGCTGTCTATTTACTCTCGGCCCGTATATTCTCCCGCTCAGTTTTTCCAGTTCAATATCACTTTCACGAGGTAACCCATGTCTATATCAATGTATGAAAGCTCCATTCCCGTTCTGATCCGCAATCTCAACAACTTATCCGCTTTTCTGATCAAGGCTGCCGACTATGCAAGTGAGAAAGGCATCGATGGAGGCGTGCTGGCCACCTCTCGGCTATTCCCTAACATGCTGCCACTAACAAGCCAGATTCAGATCGCCTGTGACGTTAGCAAGGGAGCGGCTGCACGCTTGTCTGGTATTGAAGCTCCTAGCTATGAAGATAATGAAGTCAGCTTTGAGGAGTTGCAGGCACGCATTATTAAGACCGTGAAGTTTCTTGAGTCTATTCCAGCAGAAAAAATCGATGGTAGCGAAGAAAAAGAAATAACGTTAAAGGCAGGTCCCACTGAGTTTAAATTCACCGGCAAGACTTATTTGCAGAATTTTGTACTTCCCAATGTCTACTTCCATGCCACCACGGCCTTTAACATTCTGCGACACAATGGTGTTGAAATAGGCAAAATGGATTTTTTAGGCGCGTCATAGTTAATAGTGGCTCGTTTATTTTTAGCTTTATTGAGGGTACAGGTGCTGACATGTTGACTCACGAATCCGCGAGCGTTTTATAATCAAAAAGGGCCAGAGTGCTTTATTGACGGTTCACGTCACTCTGGCCCATTTGATTCCTTTTGATTCAAGCTACTTTGATTCGATACGATGCCAATTACAACTCTGGCATGCGGCCAATTTGCGCAAAAACCTCAGTCACTATTTGCAAATCGATCAAAAACTGGTCAATGGTCTTAAACTCATTCGCATTGTGGCCGGTATATTTAAGGTTGGGCATCGCCAAACCGAACTGCACCCCGTTGGGCAAGTTATGAACTGAAGTGCCTCCGGCTGATGACCCGAATTCTCTGGGCATGTTTAGAGTTTGCGTCGCTATATCTAAAAGCGCGTTTACCCAGGCTCCCTCTGGGTTCCGGTACATTGGAGCACCTACATCGTAGGTGAACGCGACATCGGTATCGGAGCTAGCAACCCAGGTATCAAGTTTTTGAGAAACCTCGCGGATCAATTGTTCTGGCTCTCGGCCGATTGGCAAGCGCAGGTTAACTGCTAATCGCAGACGCTCCTGATCAATGTTGATAAACGTAAGAGATGTTGTCAGCGGGCCCATAAATTCATCGCTGTAGGCTATATCAAGAGTATTTCCGAGATAATCCAAGCCCCAGTTTATGGATGCATACCTAGCGGCGTCGGTGATGTGGTTGTCTTGAAAGATGCCTTCTTTACTTAGATCATGCAGAAACCCCAACATTCGAGAAACCGGATTAACGCCAGTTTCAGGTTCAGAGGAGTGTGCAGAAATGCCGACAACTCTCAGCACAACTGCGTTGTTTTCGGTAGTTGCGTCAATAAAAAAATTGTCGCCGTGACTAGCCATGTAGAGTGCGCCATATTCATTTAGCTGAGAGGTCAACTGATTAGGCTGACTAGATTGAATTCGCACGACCGAGGCTGCAGGTATTTGATTGGTAGCTAGGCCGCCTGTAATGCTGAGAATTTCGGCACCTTCGCCGGAGCTTTCCCGTATTGGAAACTCAGCCATCACGGTGCCATAACCTTTCTCGGCGATCACTACCGGGTAGCTGCCATCAAGGGCAATGTTGAAATTAGGAAGCGGGTTGTTTTCAAGGTAGTAGGGTATTGCTGTTGATGAGGTTTCTTCAGTGGTATCCACTAATAGTTTCACGTTTCGAAGCAAAGGCAGGTTCTCTTCTTGAATGACCTTCATCGCATAAAGTGAAACTACGATGCCGTTTTTGTCATCTTGAGTACCGCGTCCATAAAGGCGATTGCCGATTTGTGTAACTACGAATGGGTCCAAATGGGTTCCATCTTCTAGAACCCACAAGTCGGAATTCACAGGCACTACATCGGCATGAGCATGAAAAGCGACTAGTTCGTCGCTGCCACCAGAAAGCGTAATTTCATAAATCCGCTGATCGATATTGCGGTAGTTGAGATCAAAGTCATTGGCGATGCCCTCCAGAACTTCAGCGAATCTGAGAAAATTAGGATTCTGGTGTTGCTCAACTCCTTCAACTTGAAATGTTGGTATTGCCACCAGCTGCTTCAGTGTTTCGATAGCTTGCTCACCATACTTAAGGCGTGTATAGATTCCTAGCAAGCGGTATAGAGTGCTGCCGGGTTCGCTGTCCAAAGCTTCGCCAGCGGCATAGCTGCGAGCGATATTATCTATCGATGCGTCGCTTACTGATGAATTCGTCAACTGTTCGAGAAAATCTGAAAAGTCATCAAAACTTGATGAGCCTAGAGAGTCGACTATTTGATTAATCTGCTGCAGCTCGAGATTAGCTGTCGCTGTTGAATTGAAGGCAAACAACATTGTAAATACTGCCGTTACTGTAAGCTTTTTGAGAAAACACATTTTGGGAACCTTGAATTGTAGAATACGACAATGATAGTCGATTTTAACGATGAAGCTGCAAAAGTAATGAACGGCATTTCAGCCCTAGACTGATTACTGAATCGCTTGAATTTAGGGGACAAGTACAGGAACATGGCTTTGACAACAAGTCTTTCTTTCGCAAGTTGTTTAAGATCCTTCCCGAATTTTAGGTGTTCTTAATGACACATATCAATTAGTTCGAAAATGGCAACGCCGATACCATTTTCTATTAATCAGTATGGCAGGTTTTTAGTCAGTATTAGAGGTTATACAAAGTTGAATCGAAGAAGGACGTTCCAATATTCTATTGTTTTCATACTAGTCACCTGTTTAACGGTCTATATAGTGTTATGGAATATTGCTAGAGATGAGATTTATTATCTCTGTGGTAATTTTAGCGAAGGTGTCGAGCTGGCAAGTGTTATTAGTCAATTAGAAACTGCAAATCTATCAAGCTATGTAAAAACCGAAGATAAATTTGGTTTGAAAATTAGCTTTAGCAGTAAGCTGAATTTTTCGATTTATCAATGTTCGATCGAGATTGATAAAAATGGAGAAGTGATTGAGGCAACCTTTTCTTAAACTTATAAAAGTGTCGAAGACGCACGTGTCACAAGAGCGCTATCCCACCGC
>JBLHVT010000168.1:0-4410 GCA_047628735.1 Glaciecola sp. | reverse complement strand
GAAAGTTCTTCATCACGCTATCTCGATACGTTTTAGGGTGCCGCTTCGAGATTTGATTGAGTCTACTTGGACTTTATTAAAAGGGGTTTGCACTGCAACTAATGATGAAGCATTTAGCATCGCACACTACTTTACTCTTTTAGAACAGTATGAGCTGGGCAATGGTCTTTTGAATGTGGCTGACTTCCAAGAACGAGTTAGCCAGTCATTCGTAAGCCCTCCTGTGGACACTGACAACAGTAATCCGGTCAACATTCTCACTATGCACAAATCAAAGGGACTAGAATTTGATCATATCATTTTACCCGGACTCAACCGCTCGCCAGCAAGCGATGACAAGCAGTTATTGCAATGGTACGAACGACTCAACGCCAGCGGAGACAACCGGCTATTCCTTACCACTCAAACAGCGGTCGGCAACGAAGAAAACAAACTATACGACTTAATGCGCTATGAGCAGCAACAAAAAAACCTGCTTGAGGACACACGGCTACTTTACATTGCAGTCACCAGAGCGCGAACCTCAGCATTGTTATTGGGCACAATAAGCGAGGACAGCAAAGGAGAATACCACCCTCCAAAGGGCTGTCTGTTAAGCAGGATATGGCCACAGCTGGACAGTGGCAACTTCAACCTCGAGAAAGTGAATTTAACTGAGGAAGAGAAACAGTTATTCTATGGTGAGGTAATCGGTGAAGAAGCCAGCCGCGGCGATTTATTTCCAGACGTCACCCCGATTAACCGATTTGAATCTCCTTTAGAACTTAACTCAGCGGAACTCAATTCCCTCACCCTAACCATAGAAAAAACTAGCCCACCAGCAAGCGCTGAGATAGATTCGCAAGACGAAAAAGAAAGCGCCGAACCTGAGGCATTTGAGCATGACAACCCACTTGCCTCGGCTATAGGCACACTCATTCACAGCAGCTTGGAAAGCTATGCAATTTCTCATGAAAAAGATTTGTGGCTTAAAAAGTTAAGCAGCCAGAGGAATTTTTGGCGCCTTTATTTAAGGCAGCATTTGGACGATGAAGCTGAGTTGGAAGCCATTCTAGACAGGGTACAAGAGACCATTAAAAGCAATACTGCTAACGATGAGTTTACCTGGATTTTTGATGAACACGGTTTACAAGCGCAGTCTGAGTTAGGCTTAACAAACCAGCACAACCGGCTATTCGTTGTAGACCGTACCCTGATAGATAAAGAAGGAGTTCGTTGGATTATAGATTTTAAGACGGGCCACCCCAAACCATCACAAACCAATGAAGCGTTCATCCAATCAATGAAAGAACGCTATCAATCCCAACTGTTAAATTATGGAAATCTATTCGCTGAATTGGAGAGCCGAAAAACAAAATTAGCTTTGTTTTTAACTAGCATAGAGGAACTAGTTGAACTTTGATTTAGGCATAGCAAAATTAACAGCTACTCAGGCCTAATAGTCACCTCTGTCGATGGCGTAAATCCCGGCAGCATTTCTAAAATAGCCTTTGTAGTCTAGCCCGTACCCGAACACATATTCATCTGCAATTGTTAGGCCCACAAAATCGGCTCGTAGCGCTGTTAACTTTCGATCATGCAGCTTGTCGGTCAACACCGCAGTGAATACTTCCACAGCTCCAGCGTCAGTACAGTAATTAGCAACGGCATCGAGCGTGGCACCCTCATCAAAAATATCATCGACTACTAAAACAACCCTGCCTTTTAAATCCAAACTTGGACGCTTTTGCCAATCAAGATCAGAAGCGCTAGTTTTGCCGCGGTACCGTGTCGCATGCAGATAGTCGACCTGTAAGGGGAAATGCAGCTGACCCAGTAGCTTACCCGTAGTTATCAGCCCACCATTCATCACACACATGACTATCGGATTTTTATCCTTTAGTTTGCCTGTGATATTTTTAGCCATGCTCGTTATCGCTGCCTCTACTTCCACTCCACCATGAAGCAGTGTTGAGCGATCGAATACAGCCTTAATGTTTTCTAAATTTACGTCACTCATTTAACTTTCCGGTAACATTTGGTCACCGCCTGACTTTGATTGTTTGTTAACTTCCTTCATCATATTCTGCAATAGGTTCTGTGAAAGCCCATCAAGAGTCGTTGTTGGGAATGCAAAATCGGCACCGTTTTTATGGACAATATCCACGATCTTTAGCATTACATCCTCTTTAACTTCATGAAACCGAATCCAGTTAGTCGTTTTAGTAAACGTATAAAAAAAGAAGTCTAAAGAAGAGGCGCCATACCCATTGAAGTTAACGATAAGGGTTTGTGTAGCGTCAATATCTTCATGATTTTCAAGCATCGTCTTCACATCACGCACTATGGTACTCATTTTATTCGAGTCTTTGTAACGAATACCTATTTTTTCGTTAATACGTCTGTTTGTCATGCGCGAAGGATTTTCAACTACAATTGTATTAAAAACCGCATTGGGTATATAAAGAGGCCGCTTATCAAATGTTCGCACCACCGTTAAACGCCAACCTATAGTTTCAACAGTCCCTTCAATTTCTCGATCTGGCGAGCGCACCCAATCTCCGATAGCGAACGGTCGGTCTAGATAAATCATTAAGCCGCCAAAGAAATTGGATAATAAATCTTGGGCAGCAAAGCCGATTGCTATACCGCCCACGCCGCCGAAAGCTAGCAGTGCAGTTATCTCAATTCCTATCGTGGGCAGAGCCACTAAAACCGAAGAGATCACTATAGCAAGCCGGATTAGTTTAGCCAAAGCGTGGAGAGTGGTGGGGTCTAACTGGGTTTGATCTGATGATTGGCCAGCTTTAAGTTTGTCCAAGACCCTAGCTTCAACCAAACTTATAAACTTCACCAAAAACGTCGTTATCAGAACGATAAAACTTAGCTTTCTAACCAACTCTAGATTTTGAGGTGAAAACAGTTCTGACTCAAGATAGCTGTCACTAATCTGAACAGCCCAAACCAACCCCAGGATAAGAATAAGAAAACTTACCGGCCTTCTCGCTGCCTGAAACAGAGCGTCGTCCCAGACATTACTGGTTCTCTCTAGGCGCTGGCCCATAACGTTTAAGAACCTGTTCGCGACATACCGACCTGTAAGCGTAAGCGCAACGGCTGCGAAGACCTCGATTCCCCAACCAAGCTCACGCAAACTTTCTATTCCGAACCAGTTTTCCATCATTTCCACTAGCTACCTTCCATTAGTTTATTAATCGCAGCGCTTGCATCAAGCCAATGCTGAGAATTATAGAGATCACCTAAATCTTTCTTTTGCGCCGACATGCTTTTTAGACGCTCGCTGAGTTCTAGATTACCCCTGGATGCGCTAGCCTCCAAATAATCAGCCACCTCTTCAGCCGCAGTGGCATCGTTACAAACTAGCACCATATCGCAGCCTGCCGCCAAAGCTAAATCCGCGCGGACACATAAACTCCCAGCGCGGTGAGCCGCCGTCATCGTCAGGTCATCGCTAAAAACCACGCCCTCAAAGCCTAGCTCGCCGCGCAGCTTTTGTTTGATCCAAAAAGACGAATAGCCCGCGCAGTTCTCGTCCAGATCCGGATACTGAACATGAGCCGGCATAATTGCACCTAAAAAGCCTATCGAGCGAGCAAATGCCTGATAGTCAGATTGTAGTATTTTCTCAGCCGCTCGTGAGTCAATCGGCAGCTCATGATGAGAATCGGCTATGACAGTGCCATGGCCTGGGAAGTGCTTACCAGTTGCAGCCATGCCAGCCTCATTCATTCCTTCAACGTATGCTTGAGCCAGAATACTCACAGATTCAAAATCGGCCGCAAAAGCCCGCTCCTTAATTACCTCGCTTTGCAGGGTAAACAAATCCAAGACCGGAGCAAAACTAAAATCAATACCATGATGAACCACTTCAGCTGCCATCGCCCAACCGCAAACGTGCGCCATTTTCAGCCCCTGCTTAGGGCTGCGCTCATAGAGCTCACCTATTAATCTCAACGCTGGCAGCGCTAAGAAGCCCGCCTTGAGACGTTGGACCCGACCGCCCTCCTGGTCCACGGCAATCAGTAGTTCGGGCCTAACACTACGAATAGCAGCAGTCAGTTCAAGCAACTGCGCAGGTGACTCATAATTGCGCGAGAATAGAATTAACCCACCAACTACAGGACGCTGCAGTAACGTTTTTTCGGAAATTGAAAGCACTGTACTTTCCAAGTCCAGCATTAATGGACCCAAAGCATTATTCATGGCGTTTTTTCACTTTATTTGTTGAGGAGCAATTATCACAGATAAGTTTTTAGCGGGCAAAATTACATAACCTTTACATCCTCATATGCTTAGCAAACACTCTTAATTTGAAACCTTGCAGATTACCTTTTTTAACTCTAAAAGATTGTTTTCTTTCTTCATTTTTTACACTATATTGGAAATCAAGGTGTAAATAGTAACCTTAAC
>JBLHVT010000167.1:0-4683 GCA_047628735.1 Glaciecola sp. | reverse complement strand
TGGATTTAACGGCTAGTCTTGAGCTATTGGATAAATTGATCAACAAAAAATCAGGCGATACAGGCATAAGGTACCTTCTAAAATGTTTTTTTATGTGAGTTTGATCATACACAAAATTAGCTTGCAGTAATAACGGCGGAAAAGTTCAACTATAACGTGATAAGGGATCTAGAGGAGGGGTCTCTAGAGCTATCCAAGATAGCTCGCTTATGTCATTGAGAAGAACGGTTAAGGCAGCACATCTGGTATCAAAAAAATGAGTTACGTGTGAATGGAATGTTTCCATGCGTTACTTTCAGCTTGGCGCTCTCTTGGCCCGTTAACGTCATAACCGAGCGTCTTAGAAAAAGAGGTTTATTTCTGTTTTAGCTCCACAATCGCTCAAGCTACTTTGGCCATTGTAGTAGACTAAACAGTGGACTAAACAGTGGACTAAACAGTGGACTAAGCAGTGGGCTAAGCAGTGGGCTAAGCAGTGGACTAAGCAGTGGACTACACAGCTGGCGCTTCAGTTGACTCGTCAGTTAAATCAACAACAGGCTTGGTAGACCACCAAATGCACATCAGCAGCAATACCTGTGCTACTAATCTTAAGGTTAAAAATGATTCAGGCACATCAGGAAAGGCTGCGGGGGTCATCCACATATAAATATTCACTGGTGTCACTGCGATAGTCAGTACAAAAAGACCAATCCCTGCGCTTCTTCTAGTTTTTGAATGAAGTAAGCCAAGAGCACCTACTATTTCAAAAGCACCGCTTATGTAAACGGCTGCCAAATGAAAAGGGAGATATGGTGGCATAATCGCAACAAAAAATTCAGTGCTTGTGAAATGGCCCGCCCCGCCAAAAGCAAAAAAGACGAATACAATAGTTAGTCCTAGGCACCTGAGGAAAGTTGATATTTTTTTCACTAATGTTTTTCTTTTTGATGTAGTAATGGGGGTAGGGTAATTTTTACTCTGCTCCCGAGATTTTAGAGCGTTAGCTGAACATATCAAATGCGCCAAAGTCATCGCCAAGAAGCGGCGGTGCATTGTGATGACCAAGCCAGCCTTGGATCATGGTTTGGTAGACTTTTCTAAAGTCAGTTGTATAGGCTAAATTATCGCCTTCGGCTAATTTAGTAAGGCTTGGGAGATCTCCATAATGGCCTCCGTTAACTTGCTTGCCGACCACAAACATAGCATTTGCTGCTCCGTGATCGGTACCCAGACTTACATTTTCCGGTACTCGGCGACCGAACTCAGAGAACACCATTAGCACGACATCATCCGCTCGACCGATCCGCTCTAAGTCTTGCATAAAGCCTGACACAGCATCGGAGGTGTAAGTCAGCAGACGCTGATGAAGGTTATTTTGAAATACATGAGTGTCGAATGCGTTGTTGCGGTAGGCAACATAATAGAGCTTGGTCGGCATACCGGCGTTTAGAAGCGCTGCTACTTTTGGTAAGTCCAAGCCGTTGGCTAAACCATAATCGACCGGTGATTTATAGTTATCCCATGCCTCGCGAACTAAGTCTGAGGCATTGTTTGCGCTTTTGGCGATGTCTAATAAAAACCGCCGCGAGGAGTTTTCTATGTCACCGACATCGGCAATTCGAGCCATGGCCTCTTTTTGTTCATGAAATTGCTCTCGCAAAAAGTTATCTGGTGAATCGAACACCACTGGCACATGTCGCTGACTGCGAACAGCTAGTGATTGCTTGGCTGCTATATTCACCAAATAATTTGATGGTGCTGTCGGCTCCATAGAATCGGCGAGGCGGCCAACCCAGCCATATTCTTCGCCACTGTTGGGCGCTGCTGTATGCCAGTAGGCCATGGACGTGAAGTGAGAGTACGAAGGGTTCTCATACCCACAACCATGCACAATCGCCATCTTGCCATCTTTGTAAAGTCTCTCGAAACCGGCCATGCCAGGATTAAAGCCGAAATGATCGTCGATGACCCGCAGCTTATTTTTCGCAATTCCAATATTAGGTCGTTGCTGATAATAAGCATCATCGCCATAGGGCACGCAAGTGTTGAGGCCATCGTTGCCACCGGAAAGCTCCATTATTACCAGCACTTTACCCTCTGCCTTTGCTTGGGCGGTGACAGCCTGTGCGGCTGTAGCCATGGCGGACTGACCCATGCCCAAGGCGCCAAGTCCGAGCCCTGCGACACCCTGTTTAAGGAGTTCACGGCGGCTTAGAAAGTTGCGAGTCTGAGATTTTTTTTTCATTGTGACCTCGTCGTGCGTTCTTAAATCAAAAGTGTCTGCATTATAGAATTTTATTCTAGCCAAGCTGATATTCAGGTTGGCTTAGGACCAAATGAAGCAACAGCCTTAAGGAGTCTTCCATATAGGACTGCGCTTCACGAATATCGGTGGTGCCCAGTTCACTGCTAATAAAATTCACCAGCATCTGCCGTGAATCATCTCCTAGCGCTACATGCATAAATCTAGCTATAAAATAATCGACCAACTCAACGGTATTTTCAATTTCCTGTTCCAAAATCATCTGGCTAAGATTTATTCGAGCCGTGTGCCTTGGTATAGGCTTAACCCGCTCTATAGCCATCTGCCAGCCTCTAAAGCTACCATATCGAGTGTTAAAGTCTTCGTCTCGGTCTGCCATCACATTGGACTCTGCCATGATGGCTCCCTCGCCTAGAGATGAGGGTTGAGTGGCGGATGTAATGTCCATGCCTTGGCGAATGCGATCAGAAACGCTGCGAATCTCACGGCTTGGGTTCCAACGATCTAGAGGGATGAAATTAATATCAGGAAACAATATATCGCGAGCAAAATTGCCGCGCGCAAGCAGTAAGCCCGGGGTTATCCAGCTGCGACCGCCAGCCCAGCCTGCGACAGTGGGGGGGCGAAACAGTGACTGGCTAAGGGCGCCGGTGGAGCGATTAAAGTCGGGTACGCCAGGCACTGTGTCCAAGCCTAATTTACGGTAGGTTGAAATCGCTAGCTGAACAGGGCTTTTGATTTGCTGGCCAACCGTTGCGTCACTGTAAAAATCTTTTGACGTGAATATGGCCTCAAGCAAGACCGCTATTTCATAGTCTGAATTTCGCAGGATACTGCCCAATTCAGCTTGTAACTGAGGGCTAAGGTCTTCACGAACGAAGAACCGGTAAATTTTGCCAGCAATGTAATCGGCTGTAACCGGCTGCTCCATAATTAAGTCAATTATCTCAATGCCATCAAAGTTTCCGGTGTGACCTAGGAATGTTTTTTGTCCGTTGTCGTGCTGATTCTCATTAATGACAAAATCAAGATTGACATAATTCCAACCGGTAAAGGCGCGGGCTGCTTCTCGGATATCACTCTCGCTGTAATTGCCTACGCCCATGGTAAACAATTCCATTATTTCTCGGGCGAAGTTCTCATTTGGCGCTCCTTTCACATTTACGCCGGCGTCTAAAAAAGACAGCATGGCAGGGTCCTTAGCAACGGCAACCATTAAGTCTCGAAAACTGCCGATACCCATGTCGTGAAACAGTTCTAATTCGTTAAGTAGCTTGCGGTAGTCTCTAACCTTGCTTTCATTGACCGCGTAATGCCCATGCCAAAACAGCGCCATTTTTTCTTGCAGTGGGCTGTTGGAAGCCACCATGCGATTTGCCCACCAATAGGACACGCGGTTGGTTTCCAGGACACTGGCACGAAGCCAATAGAAAAACTTATTAACCACTGGCTGTAAGCGGCGATTGCCTTCCGGTTTTATCTTAATACCGAGTGCTTCACCTGTGGCCTTTGCTAACTCTGTCGTTGCAGGGCGGCTAGGTGGAAAGGGTTCGAGGCCAGGATCATGGATGCCAGAATGGTCAAAGGCTTGTAGGTGGCTATTGTCAACAGAGTCGAAATTTAGCAGTTGTTGAATTGCCGCTGTGGGGCCCATTGCAGCGAGCTGGCTAATTTTTTCTGGCGTGCCGCCAAACCCTGCGCGTTCCAAAAGATGTGCGGCGCTGCTGTAATTCCAGTCATTGTCAGTAATTGCAGATAAGTCGTCCTGCCAGAGCGAGTTGTTGGCGATAAACCCATTTTGTTGTGCGTTGAGTAGCGGTATCGAACAAAAGCTCAATACACAGCTAAGGCTCGCTATCTTCAAGGCTTTGCGCTTAATGCTTGCTTGGAACATAGGAGAGATTCTCAGCTATTGGCCATGGATGGATCGTCACTTTATTCTATTTTAACGAGGCTGGCTAAGGGTTTTGTCTGAAGAGTTGACTTATGGTGTCGGAGTAAAATTCGCCTCGATGTAACTACACTTATGGGGTCAGAGTAAAAATCACTCTGACCCCATATCTCACTTAATCTGCTGTGTCTTAGTATTTACTGCGACACCGACTCAGTCAATGATTCGATCTCGGCATCACTGTAGCCAAACTGTGTCAATACCTCCGCGGTATGTTCACCTAAACTCGGTGCTGCTTTGGGTGGAATTTTAGCGGCGCCGCTAACTTCAAATGGGCTGTTGATAGTTCGCATCGGACCAAACTCAGGATGCTCTAATGGAATAATAATTCCATTGGCCTCTTTCTGTTTATCGTTCGCGGCTTCTTCATAATTGGACACTACCGTATGGGGTACATCGGCCTCTTCGAGTTTGCGGGTTACATGGTCAATTGTTAGCTTGGCTATTGTCTCGGACAGCTCTTTAATGAGCGTTGGCATATTGGCAA
>JBLHVT010000166.1:0-4765 GCA_047628735.1 Glaciecola sp. | reverse complement strand
TATGGAAAAAGGTAGAAAAACCGCCGAATCTGCAGACGAAATATCGTTGATCGCGAAAACCTCTGCGTCCTCACAAGCCCTCCTCGGATTTTAGACAAAGGGCTGTATTTGGTAGAGAAGCTTTTTACTCTCGAGCGTTATTCTTTTATGCTACGCATTCTGCGCCTTATTTAAGGCATTCTGCGATAGGATGTAATGGACTTACTACAAAAACTGCTCTCGAAATCTGATCTATGGATGAGGGCTAGCTTCCCTGTATTTCACAGTAAACTGCCCGCGCTCGCAGAACTCACCCGCATCAACAAGCCTATTGGTATTGCGCTTTTGCTTTGGCCAACCATCGGGGCTCTATGGATCGCAGCTGATGGCTTTCCAGATTTTGACCTGCTGATCATTTTTATACTTGGTACTATCGTTATGCGCTCAGCAGGATGCTGTGTTAATGATTTTGCGGATCACAAAATTGATAAAAAAGTGGGCCGCACGGAGGCTCGGCCTCTTGCTACTGGTGTGCTAAAGCGTCAGGACGCTTTCTATTGTTTTATAGTCCTGTCCTTGCTTGGTTTTATTCTAGTCTTATTTACTAATTTGGAAACAATACTGCTTTCCTTTGGCGCGGTCGCTTTAGTTGCAATCTACCCGTTCATGAAGCGCTTTACTAACCTGCCTCAGGTGATACTAGGGATCGCTTTTTCTTGGGGAATATTGATGGCGTTTATGGCCCAAACAGCTGCTATACCACAAACCGCCTACCTGTTATTTTTGGCCAATGTACTTTTGACGGTTGCCTATGATACCCAGTATGCAATGGTTGATAGGGAATTTGATTTGAAGATAGGGGTCAAGTCTACTGCTATATTATTTGGGGATGCTGACAAAATTATCATTGGCTTTTTGCAGGTTTTGTTTATTTTATCTATGTGGCAGGTTGGGGGGCAATTACAATTTGGTCTTCCCTATTATGTTTCCTTAGTGGTCGCTAGTGGCCTCCTTGTTTATCAGCAGTTCCTTATTAGGGACCGGTTACCCGGCCCCTGTTTTAAGGCATTTCTAAACAACAATTGGGTTGGCGCAACGATTTTCACCGGCACCTTTTTAAGTCTACTCTAAACGTTTTCTGTGTTCTTAACCGCCGGTAAAAGCTTGAATTCCAGTTTGAGTCCTACCTAAGATCAACGCATGAATATCCTGTGTGCCTTCGTAAGTATTCACGACTTCCAAGTTTTGCATATGACGCATTACCGGATACTCATCGGAAATGCCATTTCCTCCTAGCATATCTCGCGCCTCTCTAGCGGCATCCAATGCTTTCAAACAAGAATTTCGTTTAAGTAAAGAAATCAATGGCGGAGCCAGCTTACCTTGATCACGTAATCGACACGCTTGTAAACATCCTTGCAGAGCAAGACTAAGATCTGTCTGCATTATGGCCAGCTTTTTTTGGATAAGCTGATTAGCAGCAAGAGGGCGTCCGAACTGTTTTCGATCAAGGGTATATTGCAAAGCAGAATGCCAGCAGCTTTCAGCCGCACCTATGGCTCCCCAAGCAATACCAAGCCGGGCCGAGTTAAGGCAACTAAACGGCCCGTTCAGTCCTGATGCCAAAGGCAGCTTATTTTCTTCAGGAACAAAAACCTCATCCATCACAATCATGCCAGTCGGCGACGCGCGCAGAGCCAATTTACCTTCGATTTTTGGCGCACTAAGGCCTTTCATGCCTTTATCAAGAATGAAGCCCTTAATCACTCCATCGTCGTCTTTAGCCCACACGATGAAAACATCAGCAAAGGGGGAGTTACTTATCCAATTCTTGGACCCCGACAGACTAAAGCCACCGTCCACGGTGCGGGCTCGCGTAATCATTCCACCTGGGTCAGACCCATGGTCTGGCTCGGTAAGCCCGAAACAACCAATATATTCACCAGTTGCCAGCTTAGGCAGGTATTTCTGCTTTTGTTCTTCACTACCAAACTCATTAATCGGATGCATCACCAATGAGGATTGGACACTCATCATTGAACGATATCCAGAGTCGACCGCCTCAACCTCGCGCGCAGCAAGTCCGTAGCAAACATAGTTCACACCGGCACAGCCGTAACCTTCAATCGTTGACCCCAATAAACCTAATGCACCCATTTCTCGAAATATTTCGGGCTCACAAGTCTCATTTCTGTAAGCCTCAAGCACTCTTGGTGCCAGTTTTGCCTGCGCATATTGCTTCGCAGTATCGCGCACCAAACGCTCTTCCTCAGAAAGTTGCTCTTCCATAGAAAAAGGGTCTTGCCAATTGAATGGTATATTGTCCGATCTAACCGACATGGGTCTCTCCTAAATTAATTCTCACCTGAAAATAGAGCAGGCTCTCTAGTTTGCCAAAATAACTATCGACCTAATACTAACTCTAGTACCGGCGGCAGCCCAGCGGGTCGATTACTTACATCAAGCAACCCAAAACAGCACTCTATACTAGCAAATTGTTTGAGTTTTCTCTAAAGCACATTGCATTTTTAGCAGCTGATTTGGCAGTTAGTTGTCACCATAAGCTGTTAATTCACTTTCAGCACTAATAACCTAAGATTCTCAGCCCCGATTTGCTAGAATACGGCCCCATGGATGTTTCCCACATACTCGACTCTTTAAACGACGAACAACGCAATGCCGTTGCTAGTCCAACGAAAAACCTTTTGGTACTTGCCGGGGCGGGCAGTGGTAAAACACGCGTCCTTGTCCACAGAATTGCATGGCTGTTGCAGGCTGAGCAAGTCTCTCCTTTTGCAATTCTAGCGGTGACATTCACCAATAAGTCCGCAAGAGAAATGCGCGGACGAATTGAGTCACTGTTAGGCCACTCCGCCGGTGGCATGTGGGTGGGCACTTTCCACGGTTTAGCGCATCGATTACTACGTGCGCACTGGCATGAAGCAGGACTGGTGGAAGACTTTCATATTTTGGATGCAGATGATCAATTGCGTCTAATAAAACGAATTAATCGCTCACTTAACATCGATGAAGAGCGCTGGCCGGCTAAGCAGTGCCAATGGTATATAAATGGTCAGAAAGATGAAGGGCTAAGAGCTAGCAATATCGATCATGAAAATGATGATTACATCAAAACCATGCTGGACATATATCGCGCCTATGAAGATGCCTGTCAGCGCGGGGGCATGATCGATTTTGGCGAAATCTTGCTTCGAGCACATGAATTGTGGCTGCGTAGTCCGCAAATTTTAGACCACTACAGAAAACGCTTTAAGCATATTTTGGTCGATGAATTTCAGGACACCAACTCAATCCAATATGCCTGGCTTCGAGTTCTAGCCGGTGACCAGAACAATCTTATGGTTGTTGGTGATGACGACCAATCCATCTATGGCTGGCGCGGCGCTAAGATTGAAAACATACAGCAGTTCAACACCGATTTTGAGGGTTCTGAAGTTGTCAAATTGGAACGCAACTATCGGTCGACTTCCACCATTCTCAAAGCGGCCAACGGTCTTATTTCACACAACCAAGGCAGACTGGGTAAAAACCTTTGGACAGATGATGGCCAAGGCGAACCCATTAGTTTGTACGAAGCATTTAACGAACAAGACGAAGCCCGTTTTATAGTTGATCGAGTTCACGATTGGTTCAACTCTGGCAATCGCCGCAGCGACGCGGCAATTCTTTATCGGTCTAACGCACAGTCCCGCGAACTGGAGGAGGCGCTGATACGAGTTGGAATGCCATATCGAATCTTCGGAGGGCATCGTTTCTATGAACGTTTAGAAATTAAAAATGCACTGTCTTATTTGCGCCTGCTTGTTAACCGCAACGATGACACAGCAATGGAAAGAGTCATCAACGTACCCACCCGCGGAATAGGCGGCAGAACCATCGATCTGATTCGCGACCTAGCCCGACGTGAAAGTATTTCACTTTGGCAAGCCTGCATAGACAGCGTTAATAATAAACTTCTTACCGCTCGCGCTGCCAATTCGGTGCTGGCATTTCTAGAACTTATTGATTGCATGGCGGCCGAATGTGAAACCCTACCACTACATGAAAAAGCCGAGCATATTGTAAAAAACAGTGGCCTCATCCAACATCATGAAAAAGAAGGTGGTGAGAAAGCGCGCGGGCGACTAGAGAATTTGGAAGAGCTCATTAACGCGGCGAGTAATTTCGACGAAATAAATAGCGAAGACGCTGTCGATATTACATCAAACGCAATGCTAGCGGCCTTTCTTGATAAGGCCTCATTAGATGCCGGCGACACTCAAGCAGAAGAGTCTGAGGACGCTGTTCAGCTTATGACCTTGCATACCGCTAAAGGCTTGGAGTTTCAATTAGTCTTTTTAGCCGGTTTAGAAGAAGGTTTATTCCCCCATAAAATGTCGATGGATAGTCTGTCCGGCTTAGAGGAAGAGCGCAGGTTGTGCTATGTCGGGATTACTCGTGCGAGGACTAAGCTTTATTTAAGTCACGCAGAATCCAGAAGACTTCATGGCGATGTTAATCTTTGTCGCCCTTCTCGGTTCATAAAAGAAATTCCGTCGGATTTAATAGATGCCATCCGCCTGAAATCCACTATTACTAGACCTAACGCTGGGGGATCCCAGCTTGGCAGTGGGTCCATAAGTCGAATGAGTGGCAATATAGAAGTGCCTGAAACCGAACTGTCATTAGGTCAGCGCGTCGCTCATGGCAGGTTTGGCGAAGGAGTGGTCTTAAATTATGAAGGACAGGGCCCTAACGCTCGTGTGCAAGTCAATTTTGACGACGT
>JBLHVT010000165.1:0-4780 GCA_047628735.1 Glaciecola sp. | reverse complement strand
TGATTATGGAGGCTCAGGGCTCGGCCTTGCCATTGTAAAGAAAACGATTGCAGCGATGACAGGATGACTTCAGTTACAATCTGAACTTGGCATTGGCACTAAGGTATCAGAATATTCTCCTTACATTTAACCTAGTGCGCAAAGCATGATGGCGATAGAGAATAACAGGTTGGTGGTAACAGAAATCGCGTCGATGAATTGATTAATTTCTGATGATAAAGCTGTGTATCGTATGCTGTTAAGTAGATTTTTTGAGAATGACAATCATACACTGGTCTGTGCTGAGAACGGACAGCAGATATCGGACTATGTTAAGGCGCATTCGGTGATGCTGTGCTGATGGATATTCAAATGCCGGTAATGAGCGTCGAGAAAGCGGCCGCTGAAATCATGGGCCTGGCAAAGCTGGCAAATGAAGTGCCTATTATTGGGATTACTGAATGCACAATGGCTTTCTAAGCAAGCCCTTTCGCCGTGAAGAACTGCTTCGTATGGTACATCATTCCTGTCTGGTCGGATCGACAGAGTGAAGCCGGTGAAGGGAAGCAGGCACAGGGAGGCAGGCAAAGAGAGTCGCAAGACACTATTGTAAGTCCATAGTTAAAAAAGGTTTTATGCTGTTATTTCTGTTTCTCCTCTTATTCTAGCCTCAATGTATGACTTCAGCGGTGGAGGTTTTAACAGCAACGATGGTTCAAATCACCATGGTCGCCGGGCTTCGCTATTTCTCTGACACCGAGGGTAATCACGCTGTTGCTATCCAATATGAAGCTGCAATTGCAGCCACGTTATCTTGAGGTGACAATAACGTGGCTTAAAGCATGCGCAACGGTTAGATCTTCGCCCTGATGTATTGCTCACTTAGGCAAAAGGAGGTTTGATCTGGTCCTGATGAACGTGGATAATTCACGCTTGCAAAGGCTTTCTCAAATCTTCTTCAGTATTAAATTGTGTGGTGATAATAGGGTGAATAGTAATCTAACCTCAAGTCGGTGGCAGGTCGCAGAAGCGACCCCTGAAGATGGCGCAAGTATTAGAGCGCTATTTGAAAAAGTGTTTAAGCATGAAATGTCCTTAGCTCACTGGGATTGGAAATACAGGCACGGACGAGGTGAGGGGGTAGTGGTAAGGCATGGCGATGAAGTCGTTGCTTTTTATGGCGCGGTTAAACGGCAGGTCATGTGCCGTGGCGAACTTACCAATACCTTGCAATGCGTTGATACTATGGTTGATACCAGCGAACGCGGCTCACTATCCAAGAAAGGTCCTTATTACTTAGCGGCCACTACATTTCTACAAAAATTTATCGGTTACAATTTGCCTTATTTATTTGGTTTCGGTTTCCCTAACGCAAGAGTAATGCGCCTCGGAGAGATTTTAGGTGTGCAAGCCGATATAGGCGCGGTGGTCGAGTTGGAGTGGCCGGCTCAAGCTAGCAATCTTGTCTTTGGAAATGAATTTCAGCTTAGCGCCAATTCTCATATGTCTCTCATTGACGAAATGTGGCATGCGATGAGCGCCGATCTTGATGACCGTATCGTGATTGTTAGAGACATGAATTATTTGCTTTATCGATACAAAGATAATCCCTCTCATCAATACCAATTTCATCTGGTTACTGAAGAATCAGGAAAACCACAAGGCGTATTAGTCAGTCGACCTGCGGATGGCCGTCTTCTAATATTAGATTTGATAGGGCCTCTTGATAATTTTAAATCCGTCGTGGCATTTGCACAAAATTTAGCGGCGCAAGATGGGCTCAGTGCGTTAAGTACTTGGATAACTGAGCCCGATGCTTCAATTTTTACAGGCTCTGTAAGCAAGGCAAAACAAGAAACGGACTTGTCCGTTGCTGCACCAGCGCCAATTTCTGAATCAGTGCCTGAAGGAGTTGTGGTTAAAGATATTGGTGTCCGTATTCCAACCTCGGTATGCTCTCCTGGCCCATCACCGGAATCGCTGCAGGATGCTTGGTTTTTATTAGCAGGCGATACAGATTTTTTATAAACGACTTTTGTCTTATTTTTAGGGAATTATAAATTCATGACTGAAATGCTCGGCGAGAATAGTGTTGTTCCCTACCATACGTCACCAATTCCAGAAGGACCTTGGCTGATTTTTGCGCCTCATGCAGATGATGAAACTTTTGGCATGGGCGGTAGTTTGCTGCTAGCGCGAAATCAAGGCATTGAAACGCATGTTGCCATAGTGACCGATGGGGCTTTGGGCGGAGATGGCGATCGCCAAGCATTGATAAACGAGCGCGCAGAAGAAGCCCGCCGTGCCTGTGTCGCACTTGGGGTAACGCAGTTGTACTTCATGGAGGAACCTGACCGTGGGTTGAGAGTAACTGAGCAAACACTGGCAAAAACTAAAGAGTTAATCCGATCGACAAAAGCGGCGAGTGTATTTTTTCCTACTCCACTTGAATATCACCCTGACCATCGTTCAACAGCTGATTTGGTTTGGACCGCAAGAAACGAGCTCTCAGAGTTTGATGGCCAGATGTATTCTTATGAAATCACCACACAGGCGCCAATTAACTTTCTAATAGATACTTCCGAAGTAGCTCTAGAAAAATACAGGGTGGTAGATTTATATGCATCTCAATTAACGCAGTCAAAATATCTTGCGTTAACCCAGGCAATGGATACGGCCAGGACTTTTACTTTGCCTTTGGATAAAACAGCCGCTGAAGGTTTTTTCCATTTTGCTGATACATCGATCTCCTTACAAGCGCAGTTGCTTGGCAGCGTGGAGCGATTCTTCCAAAAAGTTAGTGATTAACTATTGCCTATCAATACGTAAGGTCATTACTGTTTGCTCCCGCACAGAAGAGTCTCAAAGGAAAGCAGGCGGCTACGGTGTAAGAATTATTTTCGTAGTTTTTGTCAAAGCCTTATCATTCAATGATTAGGCTTTGAATGATAAGGCAAGAGAGCGAAAGCCCAAGCGAGCGAGCGACACGAATTTCACGAGACTCGTGCGGATCATATTTAATGACGTTTAGCCGTCATTTGAATTGTGAAGTATTCTAAATTTCGTGTTTAGCGTTCGGAGCTAAAAAGGGTTTGGCGCTGAGTTTTTTTCTGAGCTATATTTAAGGGTTATATTTTCAGCCCAAATTATTGAACTTAGGGGACTCAAATGCCACGTAAGCAGACATTCTGTATATTTTTCGCTTTAGAGGGCCAGCCTGAATTTCAAGCTTTACAAGTTGAGTTTTTTCGCTTGCAGTCCTCTTTTCAAAAAAATGGTAAACGTCTGCTTATTATTTTTGACGGGCCTGATGCAGCGGGCAAAGGCAGCGCGCTAATGCCTTCGTCGATGTCTTAATCCTCGTTACTATTGAATCGTGGCTTTGTTTAAACCAACGGCTGAAGAATTCAGGCAATGGCATTTTCAACGTTATATAAAAGAACTGCCAAACCCTCGCGAGACATTCCTCTTTGACAGAAGCTGAAATAATCGTGCGGTGGTAGAGCCCGTAACGGGGTTCTGCTCTACTCGCAGTATAAGGTTTTTATAGAGCAAGTGGTGTTGCTTTAAAAATTTTTGAAGAAGACAATTTGCGGGTCATTAAGTTCTGGTTCTCTATCGGTGCAGCAGAACAAGAAAAAAGAATTGAAGAGCGCAAACCAACCCGTTAAAGCGGTGCAAGCTAGGTGCTATTGACGACTTGGCGCTAGTGAAATGGAATGAATACACAGTATAAAGACGCGAAGTTTGGGAAAACATCGACTACACACTGCCCTTGATTAGTGGTGCAGTGCAACGACACAGACAAGGCCTGTATGGGGGGCGATGCGCTATATACTTTCTAGGATGAAGTGTAAGGCCAAAGGAGAAACGGGGAGTCGCTTAGAACCAGACCTTAACATAATGCAACTGCAACCAACGTTTAAGCTACCTCAGATCAATTATGAAAACTCGGCCGACCTTGACGATTGAAACAAGGTTTCATTAAAAGCTGTGATGCAGACTTAGCTGTAACTGGCCTTTGTCGAGGGTGTTGGTAGATTGATGCATGTAACCGAATTGTAAGCGCAGATTGTCTCGTAAAGAATATCCGAGCGCAGTATAACTGCGATTGCGATCGAAGGTATCGACTGATCTATTCTAGCCTATTTCACTTTCACCATTTGTGAACAGTTCGTTATAGAAAGATAAATACAGTGCGCCTTGGCTCATGTACGTTTGGTTTGACGAGACATACATAAACAAAGCGTATCTAAATCTGCTGCGCAAATCTTGGTTTTCCACCCAACGTTGTTCAAATCTAAAACGGTGTCGCAGATACATCCGCTCCCCTATGCGCTGGGGAAGCATTGCTTCTTGGTAAACTCAATCTTCAGAATTAGTTGGGCTGCTGCGGCCGAGTTCCCCTGAGCTTATGTCGGCATAGTCAATTGTAAACATAACTTTGCTCGCTTGTGGCGTGTAAGTAACATCCCCTTTAATCAGAAGCCGCTCAAGGTCACCAATGCTATCCCCTTTGCGGTGTTGCACGTCACCATGCAGGGCCCGCGGGCTATTATTATATTGAGTGTTCCAGTAATAAATATGCCAAGCGCCGAGCTGACCTTTATCAATTTGGGCAAGGCTTGGAGTGGGCAAGAAGAAGCTCGCGGTAGCCGCGAGAGTAAAAATAATCGCCGGATTTCCAGTAGAGTTATCCTATGTTGTTGTCTTGGGTGATGGTGGATTATAAGCTTTATTATGTGTGAACAATGCATTCCTATAAATTCGACAAAAGCGATATAATGATTGGATCTGATCT
>JBLHVT010000164.1:0-4986 GCA_047628735.1 Glaciecola sp. | reverse complement strand
CAAACAGCTCAGTATAAAGAAACGGTAAGTCGCCTGACGTTGGCCACCCTTTTCCTAAACAAAGAACGTAAAGACAACGCCAGCAAACATCGCCAACAATTAACAACAGGCCAAGCAATGAAAAACACAGGACTCGTAAAAAGTAACGCCGGATTCACTCTTATTGAAATCCTCGTGGTGATGGCTATTATCGGCATGTTGGCTGTCATGGTGGCACCAAATATTTTTAATCAGCAGGCCGGAGCCCAGCGTGATGCGGCCATGTCGCAAATCTCGGCATTGGAAACAGCGCTCTCTACCTACAGGTTAGATGTGGGCGAATACCCTGAATCTCTAGATGGTCTATTAAGCAATGATTCAGGACGCGCTGCATGGAACGGTCCTTATTTGAATCGTAGCGCTCTGCCCAAAGACCCCTGGGGCAGTGATTTTATCTACGATGTTGATGGCCGCGCGTTCACTCTTATTTCCTATGGAGCGGACCGTGCTGAAGGCGGCGAAGAAGATGACGCCGACATTAGCCTTTAAGGCCACCCAATTCCAAAAAACCTCAAAATCTCAGGCAGGATTCACTCTGCTTGAGATACTTCTCGTGCTTACCATCATTGGCATGGCCAGCGCTCTTGTTGTTCCAAATATCACCAATTTTGAATCTCGAACCTTTGATGCTCAGATCAGGCAGGCTAATTCACTGCTTAACTATGCCCGCCGCATTGCAGTTGTTAAGGGTCAGCCGGCGGTGGTTTCTTTTATCATTAACTCAGATGGAAGCAAGGACACAAGGGTAGAAAGAAGCAAGGATACAAGTGAGCGCCGCATCAGCCCTGTTGGCGAATGGCATAGCGAAGGCATTCAGTTAAAATTTCGTGACAGTAGCGACCGAGAAGTAGAGATTGAAGACCGCATTGATATCACTTTCTTTCCTGAAGGCGGCAGCACAGGCGGCACCTTGCTGATCTCCTTAGCTGATGCAGCTGAAGGCGAATCTATTGCAATCCAAATCGATCCCTTCACCGGTCGCATCGATACCACTAGCGTGGGTAATTGAGCCATGCAGATACACCCTAACTTTCAAGTAGCTTCTAAATCTCAAGCGGCAGTTAAGATAAAGGCCGGCGCTAGAATAAAAAGCAGCTCAGGGTTTACGCTGTTAGAGGTGATAGTCGCACTCACAATAACCGGGTTTATCTTGGGCGGTCTTCTCTCGCTTGTTGCCGGCTCCAAGCGTCTTGCTTGGACTTCTGAGGCGAGTTTAATTCGCGCTGCTAGGCTTCGTGCTGCTACCAATTTTGCACTGCTCCAAAACGAATTTAGTGATGTCGAACTTATCCTTGAAAACTACGATTATGAGGCGCGCGCAGTAGAGCTGCTTGAAGAGCCGCCGCGAAAAACCGAAGCAAGTGTGTTTAGTTTACAGTCCTATGAAATCAGCAATGACGAGCGAGATGAAAGAGTAACAGGCAGCCGCTGGATTCAAATGGAGCTGCCTAAATGAGTAGGCCCTTATTTCAATCCTACCTTAGCTCTGGCTCGCACAAAGGATTTACATTAATTGAGGTTATGCTGTCCTTGGCTCTTACCTCTCTAATATTAGGGTTGCTCAGCACCGGTGTTTATATCGTGACCGAGGACTGGAACAGAAATTCCGATGTGCTCGATCAAAGTCTTGACGAAGCCTTGGTAATTCTACAAATCGACAGAGCGCTTCACGGTGCATTCCCGCATAGTTTTACCAACGAAGAAAACTTGACCCGGCAAATCTATTTTATTGGCGAAGATGATTATCTAAGCTGGGTATCCACAGTGTCTCCTCAGCGAAACGCTGGCCTAACTGCTTGGGAGATTTATTCAAGCGAGTTAGGGGTGCAGCTATCTCTTGTTCCTGCCTATTCTGATGATCCGACTCAGCGGCTTAGCCAAAGCGAGCCTAGACTCATTCTAGAGGGCTATGACATTGAGTTTGCCTATTTGTTTGAAGACCTCGATGAGCGCAAAGTGTGGCGTGACGAATGGTTAGGTGAGGAAATGTTAGGTTTACCATTGGCGGTGTATGTAAACCTTATTCCATTCAATGAGGTTGAAGATCGCAAACAGCCAATCGAAATAGTCGCCAGAATTAAAAACAACCAGCATAGGAGTATCCGTCCCAATTCTCTTTTTGGAACGCAGTAGTGCCTATGAAAAAACTAGCAGTTAAGCTCACTCAAAAAGGCGCAGTCATTATTATTGTGCTGTGGACATCAGTTCTCTTAACCATACTGGTGACCGCGATGGCGGCTAAGGTGAGGCTGTCGGCAAAAACAGCGGTCTTCAATCAAGAGGTTTCACAGCAATGGCCATCTCTTATGGGAGCTATCAACCAAGCCGAAATGGAGTTAATGCTTGAGAAAATGACGAGACCTATTGGCGAACAGCTAGAAGAGTCAGATGAAGGTGAGTTGCGTACCCCGGCTTACCGGTTTAATGGCCAGCCCTTGCAGTTGAATTACCCGCAAGCAGAAAACATCGTGGTCAGAATTTACGATCATGCAGGCAAGATAAATCTAAACCGCATCCCGCGGCGCAACATGCAGCAGCTTATCGAAACTCGTCTTGGTGGCCCCGTCGAAGCCGATCCAGAGCAGGTACAAAGCCTAGTAGACACATGGACCGACTGGACAGACCTGAACGACCTTGAAGGCTTGAACGGCGCTGAAAAAGAATACTATCAATCCTTAGACCAGCCCTACACTCCGAGAAACAATCCAGAACTGGATTCGGTTGAAGAGATATTACAAGTCAAAGGTTTTGCAGAGTTATTCGAAGGGGTAAATCTAGACGCGGCCTTTACAATATTTGGTAATCTGCGCACCGTAAATTTTAACCTCGCCACTCGCGAAGCGCTGCAATTGTTGCCAGGTTTAGACGACGAGCTAATCGAAACTATAATCGGATATCGAGAGCTTGAAGACATCAGCAACCAGTCCGAGCTTGGCGAGCTAATTCCATTCGAAGCCTTCCAACAAGTGTCGGCTTGGTTTACGGCGACAAATATAAGCAACGTCTACTCAATTTACGCCTACCCAATGGCGCAGGAGAGTGAACTCACGACTGATGAAAATGCAGACGAATCCAACAATCCCAGCCTTATAGAGCTCGACCCAGTTCGACAGGCCTATATGGAAATAGTAGAAGTGAGAAGCTTTAACGCCCTACCTCAGGTCTATCGAGTTAATCCCTACGCCCATCTTCCTGACACCGCCCCAGCTAGGCTTGAAGAGTACGCAATAGAACTGCCACGGCTAAACTAGAAGAAAATGGCTAAAGGGAAGGTCTAAAGAAAAGGTCTAAAGAAAAGGCCTAAAGGGATATGGGTGTCTGTGAGAAACTCTTATGAGAAACGCGGTCAGAAAAAAAAGACCAAATAAAGGAGACGGAGAAAAGAACCCAGAGAAAAAGTTACATCAATCACTCGTCCAACGGTTAATATTCCTAGTGTAATTTTACTTTGGCCCTAAATTGAGTGGTGGTGTAGTTGTTCAATCGATCAAGTTGAAAGTATTCACTGGGTTTGCCAATTCTCCCTATCAATTCCCAGTTCGGCTCCATTTCCCAGTCCGGTTCCATTTCCCAGTCAGGTTCCATGGCACGCTTCCTGCTTCGTGAATGCTAAGCTCCATTTAGGGTATGTTGCGCAGTCGACCCTAAGGGAATTCCAAACCTGGAGGTATCAACATGCAACGACGTAATTTTCTTAAGGGATCTGCCGCACTCTTGTCGGCAGTGCCAATGAGCTCTGCGCTTGGAGTCGAGGCCAAAGATCTCCCAGCTAATTCGGCGGCGCCTGCAACCGCTTCGCTAGTAAACGATAATAGGCAGCTAGCCCCAATCATCGCCAGTCCGGATCGCATTATTGAGATGAACGTCTGCACCCGACCGTTTCGGCCCGAGGGGCCAAGGATAGAGGCTGAGCGTATTGGCGGCAAAGCTGTTGTGCACAACTATGGGCATGGCGGCAGTGGCTGGTCGCTATCTTGGGGCAGTGGCCAGATTGCCGTAAACATGGCCAAGCAGGCTGGCCGTAATGAAATAGCGATAATTGGCTGTGGGGCGATTGGCTTGACGACCGCGTTGGTAGCCCAGCAGGCAGGTATGAAAGTGACTATTTATGCCAAGGAGCGCGCACCGTATATACGCTCAGTACGGGCGACAGGTGCATGGACGCCAGATTCACGGATTTGCACTAGCGAACACGCTTCGGGTTTTGCGAGCCAGTGGGAGTCTATGGCACGTTACTCCTTCCGCCGCTACCAATCTTGGCTTGGTGTCGCCGGCAACCCTATCGAATGGCGAGACATGTATGGTTTGTCTGACGAGCCTCCCGGTATGCCTCGGCCTCACGGTGAGTCTGCGGAGCCGGATTATCCCGAGTTTGCGCGAGAGTTGATCCCCGATATAACGCCGCAGTCTGTCATGGTCAGCGCGCACCCTTTTCCGGCACCTTACGTTGAGCGCCGTCCCACATTGCTATTCAACATTGCCGCTTATTCACGACTGTTAATGGCCGACTTTCTGTCCAATGGAGGTGTAATTGAAACCTTTATTTTGGAGAGTAAAAGCGATTTCGCCGCCATTAATGAACGAACGATTATTAACTGCACCGGTTACGGGGCCAGAGCACTAATGTCTGATGACTCAATCATTCCTGTGCGTGGGCAAACCGCCAAGCTTATCCCGCAACCGGAGCTAGACTACGGCTTTAATTACCGTAGCCGTCAAGTATCGGTTTATCCCCGCCGCGACGGCTTGCTGGTGCAAGCCCAAGCTGAAGGCGACTATAACAACGAGGCGGAAAACCTAAACCCGGAGGAGTCCATAGCAGCAGTAAAGCGGGTGACTGAGATAGTGGAAGAAATGAAAGCGAACACAGACGCACAAATTCAAAACCAAGTTTGAATTAACTACGCCGACCACAAGTCAATTAGGTGTCGCAGTAATTAATTTAGG
>JBLHVT010000163.1:0-5155 GCA_047628735.1 Glaciecola sp. | reverse complement strand
ATTGATCCAGCATTTGGGAAAAGTAGTCACCAATAGAGACGGCGACATTTGATCCCTGTTGCACAAAATCCTTGAGTTCGGCGAGTTCAAAAGGATCTCTCAAAAAGTAATTCAGAGCCCAGCTAGGGTGCACAGCAAAACTCATTAGGCTTTTCAGCGTGAGCCGCGGTGGTGAAGTGAATCCGGTATACAGATCACGCTCGCGATTGCCGCCGGTAATAGTGTCCACGGTAAGGGCGAGGGTGTTAAAACCTGCGGCTTTTGCCCGGTCGACCATGGCATCATTTAAGCCGCGGTCTTTATGAAAATAAAACTGGAACATTTTTGGCGTCGAAATCATTTCGCCAATTTCCGCAAGACTTACTGTGCCCAATGCCGATACGCCGAACATGGTGCCAAATTTTTCGGCAGCACGAGCTACCGCGCGTTCTCCATCGTGATGAAACAGCCTCTGCAGAGCCGTGGGTGAGCAAAAAACGGGCATTGCGAGCTTTTGTCCCATGACCGTGACAGACATATCAATATCTTGGACGCCGGCCAGTACATTCGGCACAAGGTCGCAGTCATCAAAGGCTGAGGTGTTGCGTCGATAAGTGATTTCATCATCGGCGGCCCCATCGATGTAGTGAAAAATGGGCCCTGGAAGGCGCTGTTTGGCCAAAAGGCGAAGGTCTTCAACGTTGTGGCAATTTTTTAGGCGTCTGAACATGGAATGGCTCGGCAGAAGTTTTTGACAGTTTATCTGTTATTGGCTAGTTGAACAAAATTGTATTATTACAGCCTAAAAACTTACAGCTCACAATTAATTGCTAATTACTGTTGGATGAAACCGATTAGCCTAGTAATCTAACCTGGATCACTAAAATAATAATGAGCTTAAAAGCCCTCTCTGCGGAGTTCCCCATGAATATCGCCAAATTACTAATACCGCTTGTCTCAATGTGCTTACCCGTATTTGCTATTGCCGTAGATAATTATTCGGTGCCGCAAACGCAATGGGGTCAGCCGGACCTGCAGGGGGTTTGGAATTTTTCTTCCGACACTCCTATGCAGAGGCTGTCTGAATATGGCGAGCGCCAATTTCTGTCCGCAGCGGAAGTTGAGGAAATCAAGGCTCAGCAGTTAGCTTTTGATGCTAGTACAGACGGAGCACTCGCCATCGAAGGAGTGGATGAGTCTTACAATGATTTCTGGATAGAGAACGCCGGTATTGGAGACGAGGTGCGCACCTCCCATGTTGTTTATCCTACCAACGGGCAGTTTCCGCCGTTAGTTGAGGGCGCTATCGCGAACCAAGGAATCTATGGGGGAGGAACAACGGGCGAATCTCGACCGGTAAGAATCTCAGCCGGCGGAATTGGTACCGACGGGCCGGAAGATCGCGGGCTATCCGAGCGCTGCATTATAGGCTTTAACGCAGGACCTCCGTTTGTACCAAGTCTTTACAATAACAACGTCCAAATAGTCCAAAGCAATGATCACGTGGTGATCATGACAGAGATGATTCACGATGCCAGAGTGGTAAAGCTTTATGATTCAGCAGGTGATATCAATTGGTTGAGCGATGACATAAGGCTTTGGACTGGCGATTCGCGGGGTTATTTCGAGGACAATACCTTAGTCGTAGAAACCCGAAATTTTAACGGTCTAGCCGCAAGCTTTGGCTCCACCGGCACGTCAGTTGATAAGATGCTTACCGAGCGCTTTTCCCGCATGAGTTCAGACACCGTCAATTACGAGTTCACCATCGACGACCCTTCTACCTTTACCGACAAGATTATAGCGGTTGTGCCAATGACAAAAGTAGCCGGTCAGGTCTATGAGTACGCTTGCCACGAAGGCAACTATGGCATGGTGAATATTTTGCGTGGGGCGCGTTATCAGGAGAGTCTTGATGAATCAAATTAAAGTGACCGTTCTTGATTTGAGTAATTCGTGAGCGATCTCCCTAATTGCCCCACGTGCAGCTCTGAATTTTCCTATCAAGACGGCGCCATGCTGATATGCCCAGAATGTGCTCATGAATGGAATCAAAATGATGAAACGTCAGTTGACGTTGAAGATAAGCTAATTGTTGATGCTAACGGCAAGCCATTAGCGGATGGAGACACCGTTTCGGTTATCAAAGATCTTAAGGTGAAGGGTTCATCGTTGGTGGTTAAAGTCGGTACCAAAGTAAAAAATATTCGGCTTGTGAATAGCGATCATGACATCGACTGCAAGATAGACGGCATAGGGGCAATGAAACTGAAGTCGGAGTTCGTCAAAAAGGTATAAGTCCCCGAAAGATGTGGCTCTTGCATTACTCTCGACAAAATAGGAGTCATGAACTTGTCGAGCTGCGCTTTTTTCTTACCCTTTCTCTTTTTCTCTCGCTTTTTGAAATGGATGTTTGTTTTCTCCCTCTTCAAGAAATGCTAGCTTAAGACTTTATGGTATTGGTCTTAGTTTGATGCGCCGTTTGCGGGCATTAATTACAGCAGGCATCTTTTTATGTTCACCACGTTAAAACAAAAACTCAAAGTATTTGCCTCTAAAGTAACACCGACGCCTTTAGCGTGGCACGGCGCGGCTGACGGAGTCCTCTCGGTTGGCCTTATCGTTGTAGGCCTATCTTTTTACTTATCTAATGTCGTCAATTTTTCTTTTCAAAAGTTACCGGCCTTCATTCTTTGGATTGGTTTTTCGATGATTCTGGGGCTGGCTTTACTATCAGCTGCCTACACTGTGATGAGCCTACCCAAGCGCTATCGTTTGCGTTTAGCACTGGTGGCGCCGCTACTGATGCTTTTTGTGTTTCCAGGCGAAGACAGCACTGGGTATATTGCAGGGGCCGCTGTACTGCTGGCTTTTTCTTTGATCGGTTCAGGGTCAGGGGTCTTAGTTCAGTATGGTTTTAACTATCGCCAACATCCTATAGCCGTGCTGGCTGTTGTCGCTGGCGCATCAGTGCTAATCGTTGGTCTCTACGCAGTATTTAGTGATAAAGAAATGGCAAACCCAAGCCTGCAGGATTATTCATTAGACGATAGGACGCTTAATCTTTCTAACCCTGGTCTCCCGGGAAGTTATCAGGTCGCCCAGATGACTTATGGCAGCGGTACAGATATTCGAAGATCTGAATTTGGCGCCGATGCGGATCTTATTTCAAGGTCTGTCGATGGTTCCAAATTAATCGACAACTGGGAAGGAATGTCGGGATGGCTACGAACCAGTTATTGGGGTTTTGATGTAACCGAGTTACCACTGCAGGCACGCGTTTGGTATCCAGAGGGAGAGGGCCCGTTCCCATTGGTTTTGGTCGTTCATGGCAACCATGGCATGGAGGACTATTCAGATCCAGGCTATGACTATTTAGGAGAGCTGTTTGCCAGCCGCGGAATTATTCTGGCCTCGGTGGATGAAAATTTTATTAACGGAACGTTCTCTGCGCGGGTTGATTTTTTAGCCAGTCGGCCTGGTCTAAAAGAAGAAAACGATGCACGTGGCTGGCTTTTACTGGAACATTTGTCACAGTTTAGAGATTGGAACTCAACCCCAGGAAATTTCTTCTCTGGGAAAATTGATATGAATAGACTTGCACTAATTGGTCATTCGCGCGGAGGAGAAGCTGTGGGTGTTGCTGCCGCTTTCAATACTTTGAGTCGTTATCCTGATGATGCCTCTTTGGAATTTGATTTCAACTTTGACCTCAAAGGAGTTATCGCGATTGCTCCGGTATATGGGCAGTACGAGGCCCGGGAGCGGCCAACTCCAGTTACCGATGTGAATTATCTAACGGTACACGGAAACATGGACGGCGACGTACAGTCATTTGAGGGAATAGGTCAATACTCTCGTGTTGGCTTTACCGGTGAGGACTATCGGTTCCGTTCAAGTCTTTATATTGTTGGGGCCAACCATGGCCAATTTAATACCACATGGGAGAACATGGATACACAGCCTTTTAGAGGTTGGTCGCTGGATACTAGCAGGCTGATGCCTAGAGAAGCGCAGCGTGATGTGGCTAGAGTTTACTTCAGCGCATTTTTTGAAATAGTCTTTAATGACAACCTAGAATACTTGCCCCTGTTAAAAGATGCTCGCTATGGAGCGAACTGGCTTCCTAATACTTTCTTCATTAATCAGTTTTCAGATTCTGACGAAAATATTGTCGTGGACTTTGAAAATGATATCGAGTTATCTACCCTGGATAGAAATGGGGGGGAAGTTGAGACCCACAATTTAAGCCGATGGTATGAGGTTGCTAACGAGCTCAAGTTTGACGAGCTGGATACTCATTCTTTAGTTGTGGCATGGGACAACGGTTTTGCTAGGGAGACTGCTCGCGTGAATTTCACATTGGGTGAGCCGGTCAGCGGCCAAGTGTTGGTGGCTTCGCTGTCATCGGCGGGAATCTCTAGCACTCCCCCCGATTGGGAAAGCGAGGCAGAACAAAACCTCGAGGAAACTGATCTGAGTAGTGCCGATGACGACGCTTCAGAACTGTTGGATTGGACGATTGAGCTTGTGGATGGACAAGGCAATCGAGCGAATTCATTGCTAAGCGCAGACTCAAAACTCTATCCTTTGATTAAGGGGATTCCGTACCGAGCCAAGTTTTTGGATTCAACCGAGCCCGAGGAAGTTCTATTCCGCCGATTTGAAATTCTCATTAGTGAATTTCAACCAGTGAGCACTGAGTTCGATTCCAGTACGATCTCACAGATTAACTTTATTTTTGATCAGGTTGCCGAGGGCGCGATTATTATTGATAGCATTTCTATAGATTAAAAAAATGTCGAACTAATGAATGGGGTATTGACTGCTTATTTCTTGCGCGGCGTTCGAAGAGGATGAAAACTTAGCCAATCTTCTTGGCGCCGCGTCTAAAATTGGTCGTGTTAACTTAAGTGCTGAAAAAGCGCTAAATCTTAGTTCTGGCAATAAGCTAAATTTGTGAACTAGGCTGCGGTCAGTATGTACTGCGCAAGACTATGCTGTTGCGCAATAAGTTCTAGTCTACTGGGCTGCTGCTGCTATTAAAAAGCTGGTACAAGTCACGGAAAACGAAAGCGCTGGTTTCACGCTTATAGAGCTGGTGATTGTTGTCGCAATGGTTGGTATTTTGGCTAGCGTGGCTTTGCCTGCGCATCAGAGCTACACGGTGAAAGCC
>JBLHVT010000162.1:0-5193 GCA_047628735.1 Glaciecola sp. | reverse complement strand
GAGTTGCTAGCAACAGGAGAAAATAACCTATGCCTTCTTTTGATGTCGTATCCGAAGTAGATATGCATGAAATCAACAATGCTATCGATCAGTCCAATAGAGAGGTTGGCACTCGATTCGATTTTAAGGGGGTGGATGCTCAGTTTGAATTAACTGACAAAACCGAGATCCAAGTGGTAGCGGAGTCAGATTTTCAGATCCATCAAATGGTTGAAATGTTGCGCGGTAAATTTGTAAAGCGCGGGATTAACGCTAAAAGCTTGGTGGAAGGGGATATCGTTGTTACAGGGCGCAAAGCGGTAATGCCGATTAAAGTACAGCAAGGGATCGAGTCAGACCTTGCTCGCAAGATTGTAAAAATGATCAAGGAAACTAAAATTAAAGTTCAAACCGCTGTTCAGGGAGAAAAGCTGCGCGTTACGGGCAAGAAGCGTGATGAGCTGCAGCAAGTGATCGCGTTTCTAAAAGATGCCGATTTAGAAGTGCCTCTACAGTTCGAGAACTTCCGCGACTAATTCTTGATCAAATACCTTAACAGTGCCTTTTGCAGTGATTTCCTAATGAATAGTTTAATGAAAGAAGCCAAGCATGAGTAAAGCAGTGGCTCCCAAGCTTTCCTTTTTAGACTCATTGGCGCAGCTGCGAGATAAGCGCTTCTTGGCGATATTTCTATTTGGGTTTTGCAGCGGTTTCCCCTGGGTACTGCACGGATCAGTGTTGACTCTATGGATGCAACAATCCGGATTATCCAGATCAATGATTGGCTATGTCGGAGCGATAGCCACGGTTTACGCAATTAATTGGACTTGGGCTCCGCTAGTGGACAGGTTGAGAATCCCTTATTTACATGAAAGGTTAGGGCAGCGTCGTTCATGGATAATGTTGGGCCAGTTTCTACTGGCAGTCTTTGTGTTAGCACTGAGCTTTGCCGATCCACGAATAAATCTGCCTTTAGTGAGTTTGCTAGCACTTGGTATCGCGCTGGTTTCTGCGACTCTCGACATTTCAATAGATGCTTATCGAATTACTATTTTTAAGCCGGAGGAAATGGACTCTAAGATGCCTTTTGCCGCCGCTATGAGCACGGTAGGATGGTTTGCAGGTTACGGATTTATTGGCGGTGCCATTGCGCTTGCTTTAGGTGGTGAAACCATCGGCTTATCATGGTCAGAGGTTTACCGGGTGGTGGCAGTCTTCTATTTCGTCATAATGGGTTTGGTGCTTTTGACCCCCGTCCCTGAGGATGAATCTGTGGTTGCAGCTTCTCAGGAGAGTTCTGATACAGATTCATTGCCGCTTATAAATCGGATTTATGGCTTCATATTAGAGCCTTTTGTGGAATTTTTTCGCCGCTGTGGTTTCAAGTTGGCGCTTTCAATCCTTTTGTTCCTAGTCGTGTTCCGTTTAGGCGAGGCGATGTTAGGCCGCATGTCTCTTGTTTTTTATGTTGAGCTGGGTTTTACAACTGACCAAATAAGTTTTTACCAGAAGTTTTTTGGCGGACTTATGACGGCCGGCTTTTCATTATTGGGCGCGGTTATTAATACGCGTTACGGCGTTATTAAGGGGCTTTTTGTTGCCGGTGTTGCGATGGCTGCTGCAAATTTGCTGTTCGCCCTGCTGGCGGTTATCGGGCCGAATGTTGGTCTATTTATGGTCACCTTATTAGTGGACAACTTTTTTCAGGCATTTTCAACGGTTGCTGCAATTTCTTTTATTTCTTATTTTACTAGCCGGACTCACACAGGCACTCAGTATGCGATGATGTCGTCAATTTCAAATTTTGGAAAAACAACTTTGGCAGCGGGTAGCGGTGCTATTGTAGATTTTCTTAATGGTGAGTGGGCTGTCTTCTTTGTGCTAACGACCTTGATGGTTATCCCCGGATTGTGTTTGCTTGTTTGGGTGGGGCGCTTATTGAAAACCTACACAGGTAGTGATGAAAACTATGCTCGGCTATAGCGTAAGTTAAATCCAGAGCCAGCCAAACTGGGCTAGTGAGAACCTGCCATTTATAAAAACGATGCCTTCTGACTCCAAGCGAGATTTTTGCAATTGGTACTCAGAAGAGTCCTGCGGGAAAGATAACTTTCCTGCAGCATTGGCTACTCTGTGCCAGGGTAATCTGCTGTCTTTAGGCAGGTTTTTCAGCGTAGCCCCTACATATCGGGCATACCCGGGCAGCCCAGCGAGCTTAGCGACCTGACCATAGCTTGCCACTTTACCTTTTGGAATCTGATGTACTACCTGCCATATTTTTTCTCGATCAGTCACATTACTCTCGCTCGTTATACCCTGCGAATAACCCTGATAGCGATCCTGTTGAATCTATAGACGGTTTTATCGTGATACAGTAGCAACTACAACCCCGAGGAGAAAATGTGAGATTCTTGTTCCTATTTTTTATTGCCGTACCGCTGATTGAAATGTTTCTGCTATTTGAGGTCAGCGACCAAATTGGTGGGTTGCCAACTATTGCTTTGGTGGTTTTGACGGCGGTTATTGGTGTCCAGGTCCTCAAGCGCCAAGGTTTATCTACCTTATTACGAGCAAATCAGCGCATTGAAGCCGGTGAGCTCCCAGCTCAAGAAATAGTAGAAGGAATGATGTTGGCTGGCGCCGGGGCGCTGCTGCTCACTCCTGGTTTTATTACAGACACGCTGGGGTTTATTTTAATTACAGGTCCACTGCGCAGGCCTTTGGCAAGACAGCTTATACAAGTGGGTTTCTTGAGTGCCATGAAGCCAGGCCCTGGTGGCGGATTTACCATGTGGAGCAATTCATCGACGACCACGAGACAAAATTATTCAGAGCCGGTTGACGGAAACATTGTCGAAGGTGAATATTCAGAGGAAAAGCAGCGGCTTGATGATAGAAACTTGCCAAAACCTGATTAATATTTAGGAATTTCCCGCCTAGAAAAATGCTATTAATAACAACAGCTTAGAATATCTTCTGATAATGGCGAAAAAAAATCGCAATTGATCACACCCCCACCATTGAATTCTCATCGAATATCCCCATTTAGCATTCAACAATTAACTTGCCGAGAGACTTAGTTTTTCAGGCTCGGCTGCAGATAGCTAATTAGAGGGAGGTCTGTTAACCACTCAGGTTAAAAGATCACTTTTTTTAAAGTACTGTTAATTAAATCGTGTGATTTAGGAGTGATAAAAAAATGAATATCCGGCCTTTGCAAGACCGTGTCGTGGTACGACGCATGGAAGAAGAAACAACATCAGCTGGAGGCATTGTGCTACCAGGTTCTGCTACAGAAAAGCCGGCTCAAGGTGAAGTTGTTGCTGTAGGACCAGGCAAGCGTCAAGAAAATGGGGAGGCTCAGCCTGTTGATGTGAGCGTTGGAGATACTGTTGTTTTCGGTAAGTATTCTAGTAACACAGTGAAAATTGGTGACGAAGAGTTGCTGATTTTAAATGAAAGTGAAATTTTTGGTGTTATCGAATCTTAAGAGCCCACGGGTTCATAGAAAAAACATCATTTCGACTCCACTAACGAATTAGATTACAAAGGAATTATTTAACATGGCTAAAGAAGTAAAATTCGGCGATGCATCTCGCCAAAAACTGCTTGCAGGTGTAAACGTCCTTGCAGAAGCAGTTAAAGTAACTCTTGGACCTAAAGGTCGTAACGTAGTTTTAGACAAATCTTTCGGAGCGCCTACCGTCACTAAAGACGGTGTATCTGTTGCTAAAGAAATCGAGCTTGAAGACAAGTTTGAAAACATGGGCGCACAGATGGTTAAAGAAGTCGCTTCTCAGACTTCTGATGTGGCCGGTGATGGAACTACAACTGCCACCGTACTAGCACAAGCTATCTTAAACGAAGGCCTAAAATCAGTTGCCGCGGGCATGAACCCGATGGATCTTAAACGCGGTATCGACAAGGCTGTTATCGCTTTGGTAGCTGAAGTGGGGAAGCTTGCTACACCTTGCACAGACTCAAAGGCTATTGCGCAGGTCGGCACTATCTCTGCGAACTCTGACGTGCAGGTTGGCGACATCATTGCCGAAGCTATGGGCAAAGTTGGAAAAGAAGGCGTTATCACTGTTGAAGACGGTACTGGTCTTGAGAACGAGCTAGACGTTGTTGAGGGTATGCAGTTCGATCGGGGTTACCTGTCAGCTTACTTCATTAACAATCAAGAAAGCATGACTGTTGACCTTGAAAACCCAATGATCCTGCTTGTGGACAAGAAAGTTTCAAACATCCGCGACATGCTTCCTTTGCTAGAAAGTGTAGCGAAAGCGGGTCGTCCACTGCTTGTTATCGCTGAAGACGTTGAAGGCGAAGCGCTTGCGACACTAGTAGTTAATAATATGCGCGGTATCGTGAAAGTTGCTGCTGTTAAAGCACCAGGTTTTGGCGATCGTAGAAAATCGATGTTAGAAGACATCGGTATTCTAACAGGCGGTACTGTGATTTCTGAAGAAGTTGGCTTGAATTTAGAAGGCGCAACAGTTGATGATTTAGGTTCAGCAAAACGTGTTCAAATCAGCAAAGAAAACACAACCATTATTGATGGTGCTGGTGATGCGACTAAGATTGAGGGGCGAGTTAATCAGATTCGTGCGCAGATCGAAGATACTTCATCTGACTATGACCGTGAAAAGCTGCAAGAACGTGTTGCTAAGCTTGCCGGTGGTGTTGCTGTTATTAAAGTAGGCGCCGGCACTGAAATTGAAATGAAGGAAAAGAAAGCTCGCGTGGAAGATGCGCTACATTCAACTAGAGCTGCAGTAGAGGAAGGTGTTGTTCCTGGCGGCGGGGTTGCCTTGGTTAGAGCGCTCCAAGCTGTTGAAGGTCTAAAGGGTGATAACGAAGATCAAAACGTAGGTATCGCCATACTGCTTAAAGCTGCCACTGCGCCTTTGCGTCAGATAGTTGCCAATGCAGGCGAAGAATCTTCTGTAGTGCTGGATAAAGTAAAAGCAGGCAAAGGAAACTTTGGTTTCAATGCGGCCACTGGTGAATACGGTGACATGCTTGAAATGGGTATCCTTGACCCGGCGAAAGTGACACGTACAGCGATTCAGGCTGCAGGGTCAATTGCTGGTCTAATGATCACTACCGAAGCGATGGTTGCGGATATGCCTGAAGAGGCTGGAGCTGCAGGCATGGGCGGCGGAATGCCTGATATGGGCGGAATGGGTGGTATGGGCGGCATGATGTAAA
>JBLHVT010000161.1:0-5226 GCA_047628735.1 Glaciecola sp. | reverse complement strand
GTAAATAGTTGCGAGTAAATAAATGCGAATCAAAATTATTAATAATAATAGAACGGCCATGACTCAAAAAATATGCTTATAAGTTTCTTCATCAATAGTCTTTTGGTTTCAATAGCGGTAGTCATTCACTACGAGGTGCTGCGCTTACTTTGGGTAATGATTCCTAAACTAATAACGATCAAACACCGGCTGAGAGTAGTCATCGGTGTTTTCGGCACAATCTGCGCCCACATACTTGAAGTGTGGCTGTTTGGCATCGCATTTTATTTAATGCTGACCTACGGAGACTTTGGCAGCCTAGAAGGAAATTTTGATGGCAGCCTGATGGACTGCGTTTATTTTTCGATTACAAACTATACAACAGTTGGCTACGGAGATATCGAGCCCTTTGGCAATTTACGCTTTACCGCTGGCATAGAAGCGATAACCGGGCTTTCACTAATAACTTGGTCTGCTTCATTTATGTTTATGGAAATGACGAAGTTTTGGGAAGAGGTTTAGCTAGACCACGCCATTGGTTAAATAGATTCCGGAATAAACTATTCAAGATTTCAGAGTAAGCGCTGCTTATTGCAACTTAATTAGCCTACTCTGATACTAACCGTTTGTATCAATCATCGACTAGATTGACAATTAGTAGTTTAACAACTGTTTAGAGCACAATAAAAGCGCCAGCAACTAACTAGTCACTCGCATCCATCTCTAAGCGTCTAGCGCCTCCCAGAATTCCTGGAAGACCATAGTTACCTTCATGGCAGGCATATTCATAAGGTTTAGTTTCTGTTGCATTAAACCCGATTTCTCCACGCCAAGACTCAGTGTAATAGACCGGGTCGATCACTTCGAATTCGTAAAGAATTTGCTCAGCCGAATCACGACTAAACTTCTCAATAATCCGGCCTTGTTTGGATAAAGGTGCCGCATTTCGAGGAGCTTGCTGTGGATGTAAATTAACGGTTTCAACCACCAAAGTATCGCCCTCCCAATGCGCAACAGAATCACCTAACCACGGCGCGTGCACATCTGGGCGGTGATCTTTCGAAATGGGAATAATGCGCGCATCGTGAACCATTTCCACCATGATCATTAAATAATCATCTGTTTGGACTATTTGATACATATTGTTATATAGCACATTATTCATCGGTGGACCGCCGGTACTGCCAAATCCGATTATACAGCGCTCGCCTAAAGCGCGACCTTCGGGGCCATCATTGCCAGAAAACGTTGCGCGGTTTTGCTGTCTAAGTAAATTTCCCTGTTCGGAAAATGGAATACGCCCCGACTCAGGGTAAGTAATCCAAGACGTTCTCGCCTCGCCTCGTACGCGGCCGAAGCGCGATCCTGGATCCACCCAAAAGGCGTTATATCCGCGGCCTTCCCCGAGGTCTTCACCCGTTGGCAATTCACCTTGCACCTGCCCATCATCAGTTGCTTGTCTGACATTTTGATGATGATTGGCGGTGAATTCTTCGATCTTGGCGGGAGGAATCACTAGCCCAACGTCCTCGTAGGAGGATGCTCGCTGCATAGTGGTCAGCGCTGCATTCGTCCAATTACCTTGAAAATCAGGCTTCCCCGATGCGGTACGTGGAGGCTCATAGCTTTGGGCCATTGTGGCAGACGCAAAAACTATACTTAATGATAATCCCAACAGTTCTATTCTTGTGTTCATGCCTCTCTCCTCGGCTACTGCTTTTTAAGCTATTCCCAAACACAGGCGTTTACAAATAAACCAATAACTCAGCTATTTCATGTCTCAATCTATTTAAGGACAGGATCATTAATTCCAGCGGCTCTGTCTTTTAGTTACATAATACAGATCGGCATCTCAAAAGGGGGATTTGTTACACTTTAAACCAACTTCTGAGCTAGTTTCTGAACCAACAGCCAACCCAACCCAACCTGTGTTGTATATTAGTTTAACGCCTTAGCTTAACCGCAAGAAAAACCGTGGATAAGATAAAGGCAAAGGGGTTAACACAATGGCTAGTTATTCGCTGCAAGCAAGGTGAGTCACAAGCTTTGGAAGAGCTCTTAAAGCTTTGCCAGCAACGCTACTTTCTGTATGCCGTGAACCGATTGCGCGACAATGAAGCGGCGACAGATGTTACACAAGAGTGCCTAACTTCAATCGGGACAAGCATCAACCGGCTAGCCGATGCCGTTGTTTACAGGAAATGGAGCTTTACCATCTTAGAGCGCCGCTGCATTGATTGGCAAACAAAGACTATTCGTGACAGAGAGATTATCCAAACACGGCCAACCTTTCCTGAAGTTACCGTGACTGATGCTGTTGATAGAAAGCTCACCGTGGAGCAGGCTTCAACGCAGCTGGACAGCCGAATCTTGGCGATTTTGAGGCTCTATTATTTAAAGGAATTAAGCGTTAGTGAGATCGCTGAATTACCCATAGGCACAGTCAGATCTCGCTTATTCTATGGACCAAAACTACTCGCTAATTCACTAGGAGAAACCGATGAATGATATAGATGAAGAAATTAAAAAAGCATTATCAAAAGCGGATCACAAAGCACTGGACGAAATAGGGAAAGAAGCTGGACTATTTGAAGTAATCGGCCTTTCCTTTTCGGGACGACAAGCTTGGTTAACATACACTCTTTACGCTCTGGGCTTCGCCACTTTTATCGCTGGGGTTTGGATGTCGACAAAGTTCTTTACCAGCGCAGATATCAAGACCAGTTTGGCATGGCTGCTAGGCATCATCGTTTGCCTGTTTGGGTTCGCCATGGTTTATGGTTATCAGCTGGCAACAAATGCAAAAACTGGAAATACTACGCGAGATAAACCGCTTAGAAATGCGCATTATGCTGGTGTCAGTCCAACCTGAACCTACTGCTAAGGAACCGCCAAAAGGTTGATTTTATTGCAGTCGATTTACCGGCGATGGCCCGAATGAAAGCCAAGTGCCTTGATGAGCAACACCGTGGCGGTCAGGGGCGTTCCAGTCACAAACCCCTCTTGGAAAAATGCTTACCAGTTCAGCAAGCTGCTCTTGGCTGAATTCCACTAAATAGTCTGCGGCGCTCAAGCTCCGGAGCCGGCAGCTAATAACGTCATTGGCAACCGGCGCACCAGCCACCTGCCTTGGCGTGGAGTAAGCTGGATATAACTGAGCGCACTCATTGTCGACCTCATATGCAAGCTCTTGGTTAATCTTCACCCGCGGCGAGCTAGTATTGTCCCAGCAAGCATCCGTTAAGTCAGCCGGCTTGTTATTCAACATCTTTTGGGATGCGGCCAAGTCAGACTGATCTTGCTTTAACGCTAGAATCCAACTGTCCATGCTCTTAAAAAGCTCTCCCAAATCGGGAGAATCCTCGGTAAAACCCCAGCTTCCGCCAACTTGCATGACTTGATTGTTCGCATGGCCGTTGGCATTAATCAGCCTCTGCCTAGTCGCAAATTGATGAACAATCATATGAATGTCCCCGCCCTCTCGCCGATCAAGATAACTTCGATAGTCGATAATGGGAGTGCGGCCAAGCCCAGCACCGCCAAACAAAATACGACCAGATTTTATAGCTTGCTCACTGGCAAACTTATCCGCTGAATGCCTCATCGTAGTGTGTTCCATATCTCGGTCGAAACCACCAATATCGCGATTCAAATTTATGAACTGCTGCGGTGAAATTGCGCCATTGTTCAATGCTGCGAGGCCGTATTGAACACCGACATTATCAAGCGGTCGCTGTGCAATTTCTGTGTCTTTTAATAGCCCGTAGACATTAACCGTATGGTCATAAACGGTAGCCCTTAAGCCATCAGGGTTAAAAGTACTATAACGGCGGTCCTCCAACTCAAGCACACTAAACTCACTGCCTTGTTCCTCGTTAGAACCGTCAGCAGTAAAAACCGGGTCGAGACGAGCCGCACCGCGGCTAAGATTCGCTATGCTTGCATGTTCGGCAAACCCCGCGACCGCGCGCTCTTGTTCGGAGGTAAACCCGTCGGGATTCACGTCTTCAAAATAATAATTTAACAGCCGCGCATCAGCCAGAGTAAAAATTGTCGCCGAGGTGACATCAGGAAAACTTAAACCCACAATAATCCCATCAAAAACTCCAGGATAATTATCAGCAGTTTGATGGGATTGATAAGATCCACCAGAGACTCCCGTTGCCACCGTGTAAGTTGGCACGCCATAGTGCTCGATAAAGACTTCCTTCAGCATAATATGCGTTTCTGACGCGAGCAGGTCATTGCAGTTTTGACCAAACACATTCAAGGTCGAAGAGCTTAGCGCATAGCCCTGCTCCAACAAGCCTTTGTTTAGCACCCCGCCGGTGGCTACTCCTTGCTGATGCCATCCACCTCGGCAACCCCCACCGTGGGTGTAAACCAGTTTATTGTTCCAAGAAGTACTTTTCCGCCAAGGGTCAAGCTGTCCAGTTGCAGGATCATGCAACATGGAAATCTCATAAATCGCCCGATTTACTGTTCCCGTTTCAACCCGGACGATGAACGGAGACTCTGCACCCTCCGCGACATACCCCATATCCTCTGGGAACTCAGATATCTCGGAGAACGGATAAGGCTTGAATTCAAAATCCTGATCTGACCAGTAGACATAGTCTATGCGTGTCTCTACTGAGCAATTTAAATCTTTTGCAGGCCCCAGAGACTCGCCGGTTACCAGCTTAAATTCTGCACTTTGGCAAACAAATGGCGATTCTTGGGGGCCAGATATAATAGGCCCTGTGTTGGGATAGTTTGTCAGTATCAATGTATCCGGAACGTTGCCACTTAGCGTTTGTGCTGACAGCAGGCTTTCACCTGCTGGCAGATTAGTGAGCAGTGCTTGGCGTTTGCGGCTAGTCACCGAAACAAATTGCGCAGTAACATCTGTCCCATTCAGTTTCATGGTTAAGGGCTGCAGGCTCGCCCCCTCATCTAATGAGACCTCAACCAGCACATCACCCCCTGTCACCAACCAAGACTTTGTAGACAGTGTTGAAATGCTGACCTCTGAGTCAGTGGTGTCAGCGGCTAACATCCCAGAAGTACCCACCGGCTCCTCTGAAGAGCAAGATATAACCAATACGCTGAGCAGAGACAAAATTGATGATTTAGTATGGCTAGGATTCGATTTGATATGACTAGGATTCATAGTGCGGTCCATTAATATTAATAATACGGTCTACTAACCAATAAATGATGAGACCTAATAACTAGTGCGGCACCCAAAGTAGTGCGGCCCAGTAA
>JBLHVT010000160.1:0-5234 GCA_047628735.1 Glaciecola sp. | reverse complement strand
GCCAGCTGAATCCTGACCACTGCGCCGTGACTTTTCCGGTCGCTGAGTTAAGGACAGAAACAACACCTTCGTCATTACTGCCAACCCAAATTTCTGTCGCTGATCTATTAACAGTGATTGCTTCCGGTCGGCCCGGCACACGAAAAGCAGCTTGCATGCGTCCACGGACGAGGTTAATAACCGAGACATTGTTCGATTCAATATTACTAGTAAAGGCCAGTTCACCGTTTCCCGACAGTGCGACCATGTGTGAACCTCGCCCTGACGTCGCTATCGACGCAAGTGTCGTTCCGCTTTGAAAATCAACAATCACAAGTTCAGCGTTTGTTTCCGAAGTAACGACTACCTCAGTCTGACCTGGCAAAAATTGAATACCGTGAGGACGCGGATAATCACCCAGATCAATAGTACGCTCAACTTTTAAGCTCTTAACATCGAACACTGTCAAACTATCCCCACCGCTGTAGTCGGTGGTCACTGCCCACCGTCCGTCATCGCTAACAACTAGCTCATGGGGGCCCTTACCGGTAGGCAATGTAGCAATAATGAGGCCAGAGGCAAGATCGATAAAACTGGCATTATCGCTGTTTTTATTCAGCACTATAAGCGTTCCCGTCAAGTCAGCCGGAATTTCAGCGTCTACCGAGTCAATACTGAAGCCTGAGACAAGCATACAAATGGCGAGGAAATGTTTCATAGAGTCTGCCTGAATTAAAAATAGTAATAGTAATTAGAATCAATAGGGGGAATTATAGTCAAAAATAAGTGTTTCGCAGATCAAAAACTCGGATAGCTAGAATGAAATAGTTATTGCTCACGGTCAAGCACTGCCCACCTGCTTTGCATCTCTTGTGACCCTGCAGCAGGTAATCAATACTCACCGCGAAGGGTTTTCGCGCGTGTTCCGTATAAACAGGTCATGCACACCGCAGTTGCTCTATTAACCCAGAGGTCACCAATGCTTAGAAAAATAATTACCGTAACGTTAGCTATCTTTTCGATCAGCCAGCAATCAATTGCAAATACTCGTTCAAACGCGATTGCTTTGTTCGATTGGGCTGAAGCTCAGTACCCAGAATTACTGACTCCTGCAGGCACGCAGGTGCAGGAAATTCAAGGATTCTACGCACGTTATTATTCAGATAATGATATTTATCTCGGGGTTCAAGGCGATAATGTATGGGCCCTTGGCCCCTCTCTGGGCATTGATACGGTCTATGTTGGCAAAATTGGCTCACTTGTCACACTCCTAGATACCGATATTAGCGATGCTATTCTGACGAACAGCCGAGCAAGCTGCGCTTACTACGCAGATAAATTGTTTTCTGCCGTACAGGATGTAAAAAGGGGGATATTATTCTCAGGAAGCCTCGATATTTCGGTAGATAGTTCTGAATGCGTCTTCATCACTAATAGCATTCCCAACCATAACTTTAACGATTCAACCGCCTCCTTTGCCACTAATGTGGCAGCAGTCTCTGCCGAGTTTAGAACGGCCATTTCACCAGTATTCTCTGATTCCAGCACGCCACTGACGCTAAGCTATGACAATGCCGTTATGTTAAACGGTGTAAAGATAGACTTATTGGCCGCGGGGTGCTTTGGCGTGGGTAATGGCAGCATTGGCTGTAACGACATTAACCAGCCGTGGCGGTATGACCCCATGAGTCCTCTGGCGCGCTTTGGAACTGACGTCCATAATGCTCATACTCAGCCCGATGGCACGTATCACTATCATGGTAATCCGCAAGCCCTGTTCGATCAAAGCGGAACCGTAGCCTCGCCGGTCATTGGATTCGCCGCTGATGGCTTTCCTATTTTTGGTAGCTACATCGATGACAGCGACACGGTAAGGGAGGTCACTAGCAGTTATAAACTGCGCTCTGGCGCTCGCCCCAGCGGAACTAATAATCCTGGCGGCAGCTATGATGGCACGTTCGTTGATGACTATGAATATGTCACCGGGCTAGGTGACTTGGATGAATGCAATGGCATGATGCGCGGTGGAGTCTACGGCTATTATGTTGTGAACAGCTACCCTTGGGTATTGGCTTGTTTCAAAGGCATTGTTAATGAATCTTTCAGTAAAGGCGGTGCCGGCCCACCCCCAACTTAGAAAAGCTTAACGCCACTCACTGAAACCTAGACAATCATCACCCGCAGACGTTAAATGTTGATGCGCTGGGGTGGGGCAGGGAAATAATTAGCCAGTGTGATAACAAGCCAGCTGAGCAGACTGGGCGTCAACAGTTTAGCCGCCCAGATAATAAAGCGTCCAAGAAGTTTAAATTTCCTCATCCATCTTTTAATCTGTTCGTAATCCAGATGCTTTGGAAGCGCACCAATCCAGTGAAATGCCCACCAAATCCTTCACAGCCCGCCTTTATACGCACCTGATCGGGGCATCACAGGTCCGCCGATTACACTTGTCCAATGATTTAACGGTGCTCTAGCACAGCACTTGAAAACACCGTAATCTTGGGCCTGTTAATTTAATTGGAGCAACATCATGCAAAGATATAAGTCCGTTCTTTTCGCGTTTTTTGTTGGTTTAGGCTTTAGCAATGCACTTTGCGCACAGACATCTGGTTTCTCTGGTTTAAAAGCCGATGCCGTCGAATCTGTTGACTCCATGGCCAAATTGACTCAGGAAATAGTCGACAGTTTATTCTCTTTTTCTGAGCTAGGATTTCAAGAGTTTCAAACCCAAGCCTACTTAACCAAAATTTTGGCTGACAATGATTTTGATATCCAGCTTGGAGTTGCCGGTATTCCATCATCTTGGTGGGCCAGCTGGGGTAGCGGAGAGCCGGTTATTGCTCTGGGCTCTGATGTAGACGGTATTCCACGTGCGTCCCAAATGCCTGGCGTTGCCTACAGGCAGCCAATGATTGAAGGTGCTCCGGGTCATGGTGAGGGCCATAATTCGGGTCAGGCTGTAAATATTGTCGCTGCCCTTGCAGTGAAGGAAATTATGGAGCGGGAAAATTTACCAGGAACACTAATCCTGTGGCCTGGTATTGCCGAAGAACTGCTCGCGACCAAGGCATGGTATGCCCGAGATGGATTGTTCGATGACGTTGACGCGGTTCTTTTCACTCATGTCGCCAACAACATGGCTGTAAGCTGGGGCGATAGCCGAGGAACCGGCTTGGTTTCAGTTGAATACTTATTTGATGGTGTGGCTGCTCACGGCGCTGGCGACCCGTGGAAAGGCCGTAGCGCATTAGATGCGGTTGAATTAATGAATGTAGGTTGGAATTTTCGCAGAGAGCATCTGCATCCGTTGCAGCGATCTCACTATGTCATTAGTAGCGGCGGTGATCAGCCCAATGTCGTTCCATCCTATGCAAGCGTTTGGTACTTCATCCGCGAAATTACAGCAGAAGGTATTCGTGAAAACTTCGACACCTTGCAACGCATTGCACAAGGCGCAGCAATGATGACCGACACCACTGTGAGCCGCAGAATCATAGGAGCTGCGTGGCCAAGACATTTCAATCGCCCTATCGCATTAGCCATGGATGAGAATATAAAAAAAGTCGGTTTACCGACATGGTCTGAGGATGACCAGCGCTTTGCCAAGGCCCTGCAAACGCTAATGGGTGCCGATGAGCCTACTGGCCTTGCTACCGAATTGTCCGGGATTGGCGAGCCACCGCCCTCACCTGTTTCGGGTGGCTCTGACGATATTGGCGATATCTCTTGGAACGTACCAACCGTAACGCTGCGCTATCCTGCAAATGTTGGACGACTCCAAGGACACCATTGGTCAAGCGCAATGGCCATGGCGACGCCGATTGCGCATAAAGGGGCTGTTGCAGGAGCCAAAGTGGTCGCGACCACGATGCTCGATCTCATTCAAAATGAATCTTTAGTAAATGACGCGGTAGACTATTTCGAAGATGTGCAAACTGCCGATGTTCAGTATGTACCTTTTATTGGCCCTGACGACGACCCTGCGATAGAGAAAAACGCCGAAATCATGGCTCTTTTTAAAGACCGGCTAGAGGAGATGTATTACGACCCATCGCGCTATGACACTTATCTTGACCAGCTTGGGATCGAATACCCTCAATTTGAACCCACGGTGATTCAAAGAAGTCGCTAGTGATTTATTGGCTTATCAATAGCTTATTTCTCTCCAGCTTGCTGTTGAGCACGTTTGCTCTTGCCCAGCAGCAAATTGGAGATAACGGAATCGATCTTAATTCGACAAAAGAAACAATACAGCAGCAAACAGGGAGAGAGCTTAAGGTTCTAGCGCCAACCCTAACCGCAGAAGAAATAGACCCGGCAGTGCTCAATCGGCTTTTGCAAGAAATCGCTCGCGAACCCGAAACAATAAAAACCCGCCTCGCTGTGAGTGACAGCAAACTACAAGATATATTCATCACCTTGTCCAACGCACGGACATTTATCAACACTAATGAAATGGCCAATATTCGTGTCATGTGTCAAGCATGGGACCGTTCGACTTTAGCTGATGAAGATCGCATCCGCGAGGCGCTGAATGCCTATGAAAAACGCGACGGTTTTACGAAACGGTTTATCGCCAACTTCTATGGAATTGTCTTAAGCGATATTCAATATGGCTTATCTGAGCAGGGACTATTATCATTCAATAATTATATGGATGACCGCCGCCGGCGGATGGCCAGCGCCGGTAGTGTAACAACCGGCATAACAACGCAAAATGCTCGAAGTGGCGCTGAAGCTGTGACTTTTCATTGCGGCCCGGCCCGGTAATTCGCGCAAGGTAATACACACAAAGGAATACACTGTGACTTATAGCTGTTTCGATTTATCAATAACCAACCAAATTGCCCACATTAAACTCATCCGGCCAGAACGCCGCAATAGCATGATCCCTGAATTTTGGGATGAACTGCCGAAAATCATTGAAAAAATTGAGACTGACGCGCAAGCCAGAGTCATCGTTATATCATCCACTGGCCCGCACTTTACTTCAGGTCTAGATACTTCTGCTTTTGGTAGCAGCATACAAAACAAAGATGATGCTATGGCGCAAGAAAAACTAGCCAGATTAAAAGGCATCAAGCTTTATGAGACCGTTCAGCACATGCAAAAAACATTTACCTGCTTGGAAAACTGCAGAGTGCCGGTACTAGCCGCAATTCAAGGTGGCGCCATCGGCGGAGGCGTAGATTTTATAACCGCCTGCGACATGCGTTATATGACACAAGATAGCTTTCTAACAATTTTTGAGATTA
>JBLHVT010000159.1:0-5245 GCA_047628735.1 Glaciecola sp. | reverse complement strand
GACAGCAGCCAAACCAAGCGGTGTAGACGAACTGCATTTTAAAATTTAACTAGGGCTTAAGCCGGCAGACTAATTTATGAACAGAATTTATAACTGCCAAGCCCTTCAATACAACAGATCTGCTATTGAATACTGTCGTCATTGTCATCGAGTTCTGAAAAAGACGGTGCTCCAGCAATACTGTGCTTTTGCGTTGCCCATTCACCAAAGTCGATTAATTTGCAACGGTCACTGCAAAAAGGTCGATACTCGTTTTTGTCTATCCACTGAACTTGAACCCCGCAGGTAGGGCAAGACACTGCTTTAACGCTTGGTGTTGTATTCATATAGATGTCTCACTGAGTTCTAGATATTTATTGTGTAAAGACAAAACCCTTGCCGGCAGGGTGTCACTTGATTGATTGTTCGAAAGTATGTCGTCGGCGGCAGCGAGTCTGTCGGTTCTCCCTATCTGAGAATTAATTATTGCTTTGATAGTAGCTTCGTTACTTCCATCCCGCTTGAGAGTCCGCTTAAGTTGGGTTTCCACGGGAACGTCAACTACCAAGATTCTATCAGCTAGTTTACGCTGGTCAGTTTCTAAAAGTAACGGTGACACTAACAATGTATAGGGTGGCGGAGAGGTTTGCAGGCGAGAGAGCATTAAATCTCTTACCGCCGGATGAAGGAGTTTTTCCAGCCACGTTTTTTTTGCGCTATCGGCAAAAACAATCTCTCGGAGTTTGGCCCTATTTAGCCCGCCGTTCTCGTCAAGAATATCATTTCCAAATTCGTCGCTTATTGCTATTAACGAGGGAGTGCCGGGCTCTACCACTTCGCGGGCAAGTATATCGGCGTCAACAACTATTACACCGAGTTTTTCAAAGCATTCTGAGACTGTTGATTTCCCGCTTCCTATGCCGCCCGTCAGGCCTACAATAAACATGCCGGTCAGCTTACAAAGGCTGAGTAATAGAAGTCATTAATTTGGGAGCCCCAGATAAGCATCAAATACCCGGCCCCGGCGAGATAGGGGCCAAATGGCATTGGTATTGATTTATCCCTGCCCATGATTACGATCATTGCGAGTCCGAAAACAGCGCCAACAAGCGACGATAGGATGACTATCGGTAGTAAGCTCTGCCAACCCATCCAAGCACCAAGGGCAGCTAGTAATTTAAAGTCGCCGTAACCCATGCCTTCCTTGCCTGTTAACAGTTTGAAAGCCCAGTAAAAGCCCCAAAGTACCAAGTACCCAGCTATGGCACCAATTACAGCGTCGGTGGTCGTCACCTGCATGCCTAGGTCTGCTGCATTTACAGCTAAACCAAGCCAAAGCAGAGGGATAGTAATGTCGTCTGGAAGTAACTGATGGTCGAAATCTATAAGCGTTAAGCTTATAAGGCACCAAACAAGAATCAAAACAGCTAATGTTAGCCAAGTTGCGCCAAAGCTTGCCGCAACTGAAGCAGACAGGATGCCTGTAGCTGCTTCAACGGTGGGATAGCGAATAGATATTCTTGCTTTGCAGCTTGAGCACTTGCCTCGTAATAAAAACACATAGCTTAGAATGGGGATATTTTCCCAAGCTCGAATTTTATGATTGCAAAGAGGGCAGTGAGAGTCGGGCTTTTGTAAATTGAAAATTGCAAATTTTGCAGTGGCCGCATTAGTGTCAGGCTTTTTGTTTTTTAGATCTAGAAACTCATGGCATTGAGCGCGCCAGTCTCTCTGCAACATAATGGGCATTCGGTAAACCACCACATTGAGAAAGCTGCCAACTAGAAGACCCAGCACAGTAGTTAAGGCAATAAGCAAAGCTGGACTTGCCTGAACAAGCGTTACGATTTCCATAGGGATGATTGGCCTTTATTCAGCAAATAAATTTATGCGCAAAAGCCATTTACATTATCTCGCCGAGTTGGAAGATAGGCATGTACATCGCGATCATTAGGCCGCCAATCAAAACCCCTAGCACAGCCATAATCATAGGCTCCATGAGGGCAGTGAGGCCATCTACCGCATTGTCTACCTCTGCCTCGTAGAAGGTCGCACATTTGTCTAGCATGCCATCAAGGGCGCCTGATTCTTCTCCAATGCCGACCATCTGTGTAATCATGGTTGGGAAAAGGGCGGTGCTCTTAATAGCATAGTTAAGTTGCTGGCCCGTGGTTACATCGTCTTTGATTCGTTTCGTTGCCGCGAAGAAAACAATGTTTCCGGTTGCCCCTGCAACGGAATCAAGAGCATCAACTAGCGGCACACCGGCACTAAAAGTTGTAGATAAAGTTCTTGTGAATCGCGCAAAACAAGAAGCTCTGACTATTGGGCCTACAACAGGTAATTTTAAAGTAACTCGGTCTATTATCTGTGCGAACCCTTTGGAGCGAATTCGGGCTTCTTTAAATACAAAGCTGCCAACAACAATAAAAATGACAACTTTCCACCAATGGGCAATAGCAAAATCAGATAGCTTCATCACGAATCGAGTAAAGGCAGGCAACTCAGCGCCGAAGCTTCCAAAAGTCTCGGCAAATTGAGGTACTACCTTTATGAGAAGAATTGCGGTCACTATAAGCGCAATGGCAACAACGGCTAGCGGATAGTTCATTGCTTTTTTAATCTTTGCTTTAAGTGCTTCTGATTTTTCTTTATACGTTGCCAATCTTTCCAGCATGGTTTCCAAAGCGCCAGAAGTCTCACCGGACTCTACCAAGTTGCAGAAAAGATCGTCGAAGTAACGAGGGTGTTTGCGGATACAGTCAGCAAAACTGTTTCCTGCTGATACATCATCCCTGATTTTCATAACCAGAATTTTCATAGACGGGTTTTCTAAGCTTTCACCGACAATTTCAAACGACTGAACTAGCGGGATGCCAGCCTTCATCATTGTTGCCAATTGACGAGTAAAGACAGCGATATCTCCCGGCTTAATGGCTTGCTTTTTTGGGCCGAAAAGGTCTTTTGACTTTTTCTTAACCTTGGTAGGGTTTACGCCCCGCTTCCTGAGTTGAGCTTTTACAAGCGCCTGACTGGTACCCGGGATCTCACCAGTGGTTTTGTTCCCGTTCTTGTCGAACCCTTGCCAAACATATACGCTTTGTGCCGCTTCAGTAGCCATTGCCTACCTCGTTTTGTACAGACCGTTTCTTAAAAACCATTTTCAATAGACTGCTTCTAAACAGGAAATAGATTAGTAGTCGCTATTCACAGGGCCAAATAATATCACGGTCCTAAAGCCTTGTATTCATTCAATTCAGGTCAATCTATTCGCTTCCTCTAAGCTGGTCAGGCCCATTCCTGCCTTTACCAAGGCTGACCGACGTAGATTATGAAAGCCTTCTTTTTGAGCCTGATCAGCTATCTCAATAGAATTACCGTCAGCCATTATAATCCGAGACATGACATCGGTAATGGGAACGACTTCATAGATGCCGACACGGCCTTTATAGCCTTCCTTACATTTTTCACAGCCAACAGCTTTGAAGAGCTGCAACGTAGACAATTGCTCACTCAGAAAACCTTCTTCTAACAGTACTTTTTCGGGATATTCCGCGGCTTCTTTACAGTGCTGACAAAGCCGGCGGGCGAGCCGCTGAGCGATGATTAAACTCACAGAGGTTGCGAGATTAAAGGCTGGGATTCCCATGTCTCTGAGACGAGTAAGGGTTTCCGGTGCACTATTAGTATGGAGCGTAGAAAGAACCAGGTGGCCCGTCTGAGAGGCTTTAATAGCTATCTCGGCTGTTTCTAAATCCCTGATTTCGCCTACCATAATCACATCTGGGTCTTGCCTCAAAAAGGCTCTAAGTGCAGCGGGAAAATCTAGTCCTATTTTGTTGTTAACAGGAACTTGATTAATTCCTTCCAGGTTAATTTCAACAGGCTCTTCGGCTGTGGATATATTTCGCTCAGGGGTATTTAGAATATTAAGTCCGGTATACAGTGAGACAGTTTTTCCGCTGCCGGTGGGTCCGGTGACTAAAATAAGCCCTTGATGTAAATGCAGTGCACTTAAGAATTGCTGTTTTTGTACTTCCTCAAAGCCCAGTGCTTCGATACTCATCTGTGCGCTTGATGGATCCAGAATACGCAGAACAATTTTCTCACCCCATAAAGTAGGCAGCGTATTCACTCGAAAGTCTATTGCGCGGTTCTCGAATATTTTCATTTGGATTCGCCCATCTTGCGGCAAGCGCTTTTCAGCTATATCCATTTGCGACATTATTTTCACTCGAGAGGCGATACGGCCGGCGATGTTGATTGGTGGTCGGGTCACCTCATGCAGAATGCCGTCGGTTCTAAAACGGACTCGATAAGTTTGCTCATAGGGCTCAATATGAATGTCCGAAGCCCCGGTGCGAATGGCATCGAGCAATACTTTATTGACGAATTTTACTATCGGAGCTTCGTCAGCAGTACTGGTTTCCTGTTCTGGGCTGTCAACGGACAAAATTTCGACATTCAGCTCTTCAAGAGCATCCGCATCAAGCTCGGTTATGGACCCGTTCTGTACTTCTTCGCGGTTTATATAGTCAGCAATGGCTAAGGTGAGCTTTTCCTCTTCAACGACAACGACATCATTGTTGATTCCGGTATGAAATTTAATCTCATCAAAAGCGGCTATGTTGCCGGGGTCTGAAACGGCTAAATGAAGTCTGTTAGCACGCCGGAATAAAGGTAGAACGTTATGTTGTTTTATAAGTTTTGTATCGACAAGTTTACGAGGGATATGGGTAAAATCGTAAGAATCTAAATCAAGCAGGGGAGCGCCAAATTCCTGAGCGGCGGCAACAGCTATAGCGCTGCCGTCCAAAATGTTATCGGCAACCAACTGGGTAACAAATGGTTGCTTGTGCTTTGCTGCCATTTGAATTGCAGCGATAGCGACCGATTCGTTGATGAGATTTTCGGAGACGAGGCGTTTAGCTAAGCCTCCCATTAATATGGACATAGTAGGGGGCCGATCAGATTGATAAATGTTTGATGTCCTAAGGACCAGTATAGTAGATGCGGAAGGCAGTGGCTAAAAATAAGCTTACTAAGTGTAAATAGGTCAGGGAGTATTTAGATCGTTCTATTTGGAGGTGATTTAAAGAGGGTTGGGTTATAAAGCCGGTTGAGCAGGTCGGGCAACAAGGACGGCATGGTTTAGAGCGGTTAACAAAGTATAAGACAATGCTAAATATTAAATTTGAGATCGTTAGCAATGGCTGAATTGAATTTAGCAGATGAGATTCGAAGCGCACAGGTTGCTTGGAGTCCA
>JBLHVT010000158.1:0-5373 GCA_047628735.1 Glaciecola sp. | reverse complement strand
CTGCCCGCGGGGTGAGCATTTTGGCTAAGCCAAAAAGTGAATCAATCCCCCTCTGTGTCACTAAACAAGAGGCCCCACAATGCGAGGCTTTTTTGTTTCAGCGCAAAGAGGCAGCTGAAAACCTTCAATCTTTCCCTTAGCTTAATCCCAAGCGAACAAAACTTCCTTAAGTAACTACCGCTAGGCCCTTAACGCAAAGCTCGCCAGCTTCGTTTTTGATCCAAAGCTCACACTTTCCGTCGTCATCGGGCTCCAACCCACAAACCGTAAAATCAGCACCATCAAATACCGGGCTGACTGCTTTAAATTCAAAGCTGCGGACTTCTTTTGTCGGATACTGCCTAGCAACCAGCTCCAATAAGTAGGTGGCCAGTAGGGGGCCGTGGACAATTAACCCCGGATAGCCCTCAACCTGAGTTGCATAGTCGCGGTCATAGTGAATCCGATGGCTGTTTAAAGTAAGTGCAGAGTAGCGAAATAAGAGCACCGGATCTGGATTTACTGAGAAAGCGTAATCACTTTGCGCTGGCGCCGGCGTTGCTTGAGGCTTACCGACAGGCAGTGGTGGATTGTCGCGATAGACAATATCCTGCTCTTCGCTGATTGATAAGCCGTCGCTGCCTGAAATTTCATGATTAACACAGACAAAGGCGAGACTGCCGCTGCGCCCGTCCTTAAACTGAATACTCTTGATGGTTGAGGTTTTACTGGCCTGGTCGCCGATTTGCAGGGGCTTGTGAAAGGTTAACCGACTACCTGCCCACATTCGTCTGGGAAGCTCTATTGGCGGTAAGAATCCACCCTTTCGGGGGTGGCCATCACTGGATAATGCTCGATGTGGTGCCATTTCTAGAAAAAAGATCCAGTGCCATAGAGGCGGCAGTGCGTCACCGTTATTGCATTCCAATTTCTCGCGATCTAAGGTTGCGGCAAGTGAATTTGGGCCTTTACTAGCAATAAAGTCTACTTTAGATTCTGTCCTGCCGATCCATTGTTGATATTCGTCGTTTAGAGCATTCACTGTTTATACCCTTATGGTTTCTGTCTAAGCAGTTGGGCCTAGTTAAATTGGAAGTAGGCAGGCAGTTGCTAGTATAACGGCGCCGTTTTAACATGTCTTACTTTGTTCGAGCTCTACTAATTGAGGAGAATTATGTGACAGGTAAGTATTTTGAAGAGCTCGAGATTGGGGCTGTGTTTGAGCATCTCCCACACAGAACAATCACTGAAACAGATAATCTTTTGTTCAGCACCATGACCCACAATCCACAGCCACTGCACATTGATGCAGAGTTTGCTAAAACCACTCAGCATGGGCAGATACTCGTCAACAGTTTGTTCACACTAGGGCTAATGATCGGGCTATCGGTAGCTGATACGACATTAGGCACCACAATTGGCAACTTAGGGATGGAAAAGACTGAGTTTCCAAATCCGGTTTTTATTGGTGATACTATTCGAGTGAAAACTGAAATAGTGAGCAAGCGTGAGTCCCAATCTAAGGCGGATCGAGGAATAGTTTGGTTCCAGCACACAGCCTTGAATCAGCGTGATGAAGTGGTCTGCGAATGTCTTCGTAAAGGCATGATGCTAAGACTTTAGCTCGGGCTGAACTAGCACTGAACCAGGAAAGCCAGCAGGTAGTTAACAAAGAACTAAGCAATCAATTCAATTTCTTATAAACCAAAAGGACAGTATGAGACGCTCAATTCACTTTGTACCCGGTGGCAACCAGAAGATGTTCAGTAAGGCGCTGTCGCTGCCTGCGGACTCGCTTATTTTGGATCTAGAAGATTCGGTCACTCCCCAAAACAAACAGTCTGCCCGAATTGAAGTTTGCGAGTGGCTTAGCAGTGCCGATTTTGGTGGGCGAGAGAAGTTGGTAAGAATGAACCCGATGGACTCTGAATGGGGACGAAGCGACTTAGAGGCTATTATTGCCTGTAAACCCGATGGCATTGTGGTGCCTAAAGTTCTGGATTTCAAATCCGTCAACGCGGTGAGTGAGGTGATTAAAAGTAAGGAGACAGAAGCGGGCCTAGAAGAAGGCGCGATCTCATTGCTATTGATCGGTACAGAATTGGCCGGTGCGGTCTTTAACCTGCCGACAATGGCAACCCATCCCAGAGTTGACGGTTTGACTTGGGGAGCTGAAGACTTATCTGCGTCACTTGGCTCTAGAACCAAACGTGATGAACATGGAAATTACTTAGAAGTGTTTAGCTTTGTTCGCTCCATGTGTTTATTAGCAGCGGTGGCGGCGAGAGTCCAGCCCATTGATGCGGTATACACTGATATTAAAAATAGCAAAGGTTTACAGGCAGAATGTAAATCAGCGGCTGATATGGGCTATACGGGAAAAATCACTATTCACCCCGATCAGATTGAAATCGTGAATGAAGCATTCACACCAAGTAAGCAGGAGATAGATGAAGCTAAAGAGCTGCTAGCCGCTTTCGATGAACACCAAAGCAGTGGCACGATGGCTTTTTCATTTAATGGAGCAATGGTAGATGTACCGCATCTTAAAAGAGCCAAGCAGGTACTGGCCATAGCAGCCAAAATATCAGGGCAGATAAGCTAGATGACAGATTTTACTGAATCAGATGAACACAGGCTTATACGAGAATCTATCCGTAAGCTGTGTTCCAGTTATCCAGACGACTATTGGGAAGAGAAAGATCGCGAGCACGAATTTCCTTGGGGCTTTTTTAACGACATGGCAGGGGCCGGTTGGATTGGCATTGCTATGCCAGAAAAATACGGTGGGGCAGGCAGGGGTATTCAGGAGGCGGCGATAGTTTTAGAAGAAGTAGCTGCATCGGGCGCCGCTATGAATGGCGCAACGCCAGTCCACCTGTCAATTTTCGGCATGCACCCGGTTGTTAAGCATGGCTCTGAAGCGATGCGGAAAAAATATCTGCCACCGGTTGCCGCTGGCAAAATGCATGTGGCATTTGGCGTCACAGAACCCAATGCCGGAAGCGATACCACCTCCATAGAAACCTCTGCAAAATTGAATGGCGATCACTACGTAGTCAGAGGCCGAAAAGTGTGGACTACCAAGGCGATGGAGTCTGAGCGAGTGCTTCTTCTAACCAGAACAACGCCTCGAGATAAGGTGGCCAAAAAAACTGATGGCATGACCTTGCTGTTGGCTGAGTTGCAGAAACCAGAAGTGACTATTTCAGCGATTCCCAAGCTTGGTCGAAATGCAGTGCGAACATGTGAAGTTGTCTACGATGATCTAAAAGTTTCGGTTGAAGATAGAGTGGGTGAAGAGGGCAAAGGCTTTCGCTATTTGCTCGATGGATTAAATGCCGAACGAATCTTGATCGCAGCTGAAGCGCTAGGAATAGGACGGGCGTCGCTGCGCCGCGCCGTAAACTACGCAAATGAACGCGTAGTATTTGATAGGCCCATTGGAAAGAACCAGGGCATTGCTTTCCCGCTTGCCCAAGCTGCCACTCAGTTAGATGCCGCTGAGTTAATGATCAAGAAAGCCGCCTGGATGTTAGACAACGATTTACCCTGCGGTAAAGAAGCAAACATGGCTAAGTGGCTGGCAGCTGAAGCCGGCTTCTTTGCGGCTGATGCGGCGATCCAGACCCATGGCGGATTCGGCTATGCTCGTGAGTACCATGTTGAAAGGTATTGGCGTGAGGCAAGGTTGATGAAACTGGCACCGATATCGCAGGAAATGATATTAAATTTTGTAAGCGAACATGTCCTTGGATTGCCTCGATCTTATTAGGTCATTGCTGGCTTCATAGAAAAAAAGAGTGAGCAGGATAATAAAAAGAACTGAGCCATTACTTTAACAAAATAGGTTTTAACAAGAAGGATTGTAGATAAATGAAATTGGAAAGCACGATTTTGAAAAAAATAAGAAAAGTTTTAAGCGTTGCTGTTATCGCAGCATCGATAGGCATTCCTCAAGGCTTAGCCAGCGCTCAGGAACTCAGCGACCGAGACAACCCAGAAACTCAAAGAGTTGAACCGTTTCAGGTTTTCGACAATCTCTATTATGTGGGAGTCAAATGGGTTTCAGCTTGGCTTTATGTCACCGACCAAGGTCTCATTCTAATTGATTCGCTGTATGGAGATCTAACAGATATAGCGATTGAAAATATTCGCACGCTCGGTTTTGATCCAAATGATATTAGTTACCTTATCGTAACGCATGCCCACTACGATCACGTGGGTGGTGCTAGACGGTTTCAGGATGAATTTGGGGCAGTGGTCATGATGACAGAGACCGACTGGCAGATGACAACCGAACCGGCTATCTATCAAGAATACCCGACGCCTATTCGTCACTTGGCTGCCAGCGATGGAAGCACCCTTACGTTAGGTCGTGAGCAACTACAGTTTTTTGAAACCCCGGGCCATACCCCAGGGGTGCTATCCTTAGGCTTCACAGTCTATGACGATGGCTATCCTCGCGAGGCATTTATGTTTGGCGGCGTAGGTCTAAATTTTAGTGGGGTCGAGCGTACTGAGTCCTATATTAACAGTGTAGAACGATTGCAAAGAATGCGTGGAATTGAAGTTAATATTCCTAACCATGAATTTACCGCAGACGTTTTTGCTCGCAATGAACGCCTTAAAAACCGTAAGGAAGGAGAGCCTCATCCGTTTGTAGATTCTGAGACTTATTATACTTGGCTGGAAGAATTACTGGTTGCCGCCGAGGCAAAGCTAGTGCAAGAAACAGCGGCTGGTAATCCTTAAGCTAGTTGAGAAGGTTGGAAAGTGATTGGGAGGAAAGGGTGGAAAAGGGGCAGAAGAAGAATGCCGGGGTAAGATGGCTTTTACTCCGACACTAGTTTTAAATTCACATCCGTTAAACGACTGCTCGTATCAACTAGGCTAATTTTCTTAGTCATAGCTGTATCCATAGCCGGTGAGGGGATCAGAACACTTTGATCCGTAAATTTTGGCTATAGGCAAAGAGAGAGGGAAGGGGAATACGGGTCGTTGATTACTTAATAATCTAAGAAATTTATACAATACGAAATGTGCCTGTGAAGTTAATAAATGGGGTCAAATATAAATGGGGTCAGTTATTTAGAGATGTGATTGGAATCTGCTCAAAATCGCTCTCGGCGTTCAGTCAGGCCGATTCCACATGTTTTCTAGTACAGTACTGTCTAAGTTTTTTTGACCCTCTATGAGAAATTCGCGCATTTGGGCCACAACTTCAGGATATTCACGGGTATAGCTATAAGTCTCCGAAGGATCGAGATCCAGATCGAACAACAGACCGTTAGGTCCATAATAGGAGTTGGGATTATCGAAGCTGGGCACGGCGGCTCTATACTGTGACTCCACTACTAGCTTCCACTTTCCACTTCGAACTCCCGCTATTCG
>JBLHVT010000157.1:0-5408 GCA_047628735.1 Glaciecola sp. | reverse complement strand
GTCCAAGTTTGAAATCTGGTCGAGTATGTTGTCAACTAGTTTCGGATCTAGCATTGTACTTAATTGACTGATTTCTGCACAAGAGAGCCATTTGTGGCGCAGCTCTAATTCTGAGAGCGGGTCTGGGCTTAGGTTTGGGTCGGGTGCGCTGCTTTTTAAATGAGCAGGGACCAATAGGTCAACGAAGGGTGAAGTTTGACGGGAGTTAGGATAGCAATTGCTCTCAATACGAATCGATGAGTTGTTATCAAACAGGGCGTCTGCGTTAAGCTTATCAACAAGCAGTTGCAATAGCTCTGGCCAAGACTCACGGCCGGCCAATTGCCGAGAGAGCAAGCACCAGCTATCTTGGAAATTAAGAAACAAGACTCTATTTTTATTGTTAATAATGAGAAGGCTTTGCAATATCGCGTGTTTGCTGTGGCGCTGCGCACTGAGTGACTCGAGGTTTGCTGAGGCGGCTTCTTCAAGGCTTAAGCCCATTTCTTGATGGCTCTTGGGGGTCACTGCCATTACCAAGGGTGGGCCAGTTTCTTCGGCGTGCGGGCCCAGACCCAACGCCCTCACGATGACTGATTCACTTAGGTCTAATTGAAAGCATTCGTCTACCAGCAGGAATACACCACCGTCTGCCATATCCGCGGCAGGGACCTGCAGAGTTCCGATAGCAGGGTGCCGGACTTCCACCTGCAGAGGCATTTTAAGTCGGCGATAGCGCCTGAGTTCGTGCATGTTAAATTGATTGCGCCAATACTATAAAAAAGTAAGCTTAGTTTACGTGTAAACAAGTAGGCCCAATTTACTAATTTAGCTCATCATAAAACTTGCTCAATCGCTGAAACCAAGCGCTGGTTTTCTGCGTCATTGCCGATGGATATACGCAGCTTATTTCTAAGGCGGTCTTGGTCAAAATAGCGGACCAAAATATTTTCTGCTTTCAGGCTCTTATAAAGCGCCAAGGCGCCGGGGGTTTCTGGGATGTCACAAAGCAGAAAGTTGGCCTGACTTGGCGGTGATGGGAGGCCTAATTGGCTTAAGCTTATAGCCAATATTTTCCTAGACGCTCTAACTTTATCCCAGGTATCTTGAGCATAGGCTTTATCGAGGATTGCTGCGGTAGCTAATTTTTGGGCAATAAAATCGGTGTTGTAGCTGTCTCTTGTCTTGTACATCATCGGATTAATGAGCTGCTCTGGCCCAATACCGTAGCCAAATCTCAGGCCGGCTAAAGAATAACCTTTGCTCATGGAGCGAAGAAACAAAATATTGGGGAATTGGTTGATGAGCACAATTGAATCGTAGCCAAGTTCAGGTTCAATGAAATCGACATAGGCCTCGTCAACTAATAGTATGCCCTTGAATTCATGTGCAACTTCGGCAAGATAATGGCAATCAAGAAGCGACCCTGTCGGTGCGTGTGGGTTTACAATGATGGCAAGCTTCGCATTCAGTTGATTGAGTCTTTTAGCGAAATTTTTTGGCATTGACCAATCGTCTTCTAGAGCAATCTCCACAAGCTTGCTGTCTTGAATCTCCGCAAGAACAGGATACAGCGAATAACTGGGCTTGGTGACGGCTATGGTTTCGCCAGCACCGACAAACGTTGTCATAACAAGGCGCAGAAACTCATCGCCGCCGTTGGTTGGTATTATGTTCTCTGGGGTTACTTGGTGAAGCTGTGCAGCAGCGAGTCTAAAGTCATTCGCTAGGGGTGGTGGATAGCGGCGCAGAGAATCTACCCCAATTTGGCTTAAACAGTGCGCCACTTTTGGGCCCGGTGGATAAGGGTTTTCATTGGTATTAAGTTTGACGATATTATTACCCCGAGGTTGTTCTCCGGGCATATATCCTTTCATTACTTCGATATTAGGGCGTTCAAAAGTCATTTTAATTAGCTACTTGCTGCAGGTTAAGAGCGATTTATAGGTGGTTAAGGGCGATCAAGAATGGTTTAGCTAAATACAAAAATAATAAGTAGTGTATCTTCTTCAGCCACATTTGGAATTGATCTTAACTTAGCTCCGGCCGGCGCTGATAGTGATTAATAACATCTCTGACACTCGATGGTCAGAATTTGACTAATCGAGGTTTTGGCGCTCAAGGTAGGTAAGTTTGCAAGCGTCTCTTCCAGCCCAGAAGCCAGCGGCCTTCATCGCGCTGCGCCGGGGAATTTTGAACCCTGCGGATTAGCACTGTCTGCGCAGCTTCGACAAAGGCATGCAGATTGCTGTTATCCATTTGTAACAACACTTGTTGGAGGCCCCACCCTTTGCCCTGATAGCGCTCGTTTTCATTGATCCCGCTGCCTTTAAAGTGGACGTAGTCGATCAGGGCATAGAGACCATAAGGAGGAGAAGCCTGGGCAACGCCGTAAAAATTGGACTCAACGGTGGGACGTGATTCGCCAGGCGTCGATCTCAGGAGCAGCGGCAGTGTTTCAACTAGGCGCTTCGCTATAAAGGATGATTGTTGTTCACGGGTGTCATAAAGAAATTCTCGGAGTTCTGTCATCTTTGCAGAGTTAAGCTCTGCCAAAAATTCATCTCGGTCTAGCCAAGGGGATTCGGCAACAGGCATGTCAGTTATCCAGGTTGGTAATGTTCTGTTCTGGCTTCTTAAATAGTCTAACAAAGCTGGAAAGGTTTCCTCAAACGGCTCGATTTGGTCTGCCTGAAACCAGATAAAATGGCCTATCCCTAAGGAAGGAAAATCTTCTCCTTGGTTCCAGCTAGTAAGGCATTGATAATTAGAATTGCATTCATTTTGGTATATTTGCTGTCCCAGCCACTGGGAATCAGTGGTCGATAGCCTTGGTAATTGTGCGTTGGCACTGGAGATAAGCCCGAGTAGAGCTCCCATAATTCCTAAAAATCTGTTGAAACTTATTGAAATTACTGGCATTTTAGTTCGGCTTCTCCCTCTGATACAGTTAAGCGGTCACAATATCCTGAAATACTAAGCAAATCATAATAGATTTCGGAAAGCGGGACCTTCTTGATAGTAAAAAGAGTGTCGGCAGAAACCCCTAAAACGCGTGAATAACTATGGTAGAAACTGTAACAACAGATAACGATGAGGTCATCATAGAGACGCCTCCAGCTCCCGTTCAGGCCCCCCCAGTACCTCCCGATGAATTTGTTACGTCTCTTTCGAAAATTTATCAGCGCCTGAAATACAGCAAAAAGTTGCAGGCTGCCATGAAAGAGGTGGAGCAGGATCTATTGGATTTGCTCGGCGTCCGTTTGTTTACTATTTGGCAAAGCGTGGACAACGGCAAGGAAATCTTTGCCTCGATCAAGGGCGGCGATCCGGACGATGATGATTCATCCGAGATTCGGGTGCCTTTTAGTACAACATCGTTAGCAGGGTATGTCGCTCTGAGCCAGCGAGCGCTGGTAGTTAAAAATGTCAAAGATAGCGAAGAGCTTACAGATATTCACCCGCGACTCCAGTTTGATTCCAGTTTCTCTGACGCCAAAGGTTGGAACGTAAAATCTCAAATTGTAGTTCCTATCAAAGATGAGATATTGCTGGGTGTAATGCAGCTGATCAGTTTTGAAGGCGACAGGGATTTTACTAAGACCGATTTAAAACACGCCATGATGGTTAGCCAGATGCTGGCCAAGCAGTTTAGGGCTTCCCTACAGAGTACTCAGGGACCTTATGACTACCTCGTGCAAAAAAGCAAAATTTCAAGCGTTGAATTAGAAGACGTGCAGAACAAGGTTGGCCTTTATGGTGGTTCTGTGACCCGCAACCTCATGGATGAATATAATATAGACGCGGATTTAATCGGTAAGTCTTTAGAGTATTACTACCGTGTGCCTTACATGAAGTATGACTCCGAACACAAATTACCTACTGAGCTGTTAGAAAACATCGGTATTAGTTATTTGCGGAGCAACCTGTGGTTGCCTGTTGCCGGGAACAAAGAAGAAGCGGTAATTCTAATTAACGATCCTTCTGACTATCAGCGCATTATGGAAATTCAAGGTGTGGTCAATGCGCGCAACTACGTATTTCGGGTCGGTCTGCCAGAACATATTCTTCAGTATCTGCGAGGCGAAGAAGATGGCGATCTGGAGTCTGGTTTCGATGATGTGTTTTCAGCACTGGATTCTGAGAGCGGTGTAGAGATTCAGGACGACGGCAGCGATGAGGATGAAAGCCTTGCCGCCACGTCTGCCATTATTCAATTAGTAAATCGAATTATCACCGAATCGGATCGAATGGGTGCGTCGGATATTCATATCGAACCTGGCAAAGACCATTTGCCGGGTGGGGTCCGAATTCGGGTTGACGGCATCTGCCGCGAACTTTTGAAAATACCTAAAGAACACTGCGCCGCATTGATCGCGCGCATTAAGGTTATCTCAAGGCTTGATATTGCCGAGAAGCGATTGCCTCAAGACGGCAAGTGTAAGCTTAAGGTGAGAGGCAAAAGTCTTGAACTGCGGGTTGCTACGGTGCCGACAGTGCAGGGTGAAAGCGCTGTATTACGTCTTCTTGCCGCTGGCAGTGCGATGCCGCTGGACAAGCTTAATCTGAGCAAGCCAAATTATGAAAAGGTTATTGAGCTTAGTGCCCATCCTCACGGCCTCTTTTTAGTGGTAGGCCCAACAGGTTCTGGTAAGACAACAACATTGCATGCCGTGCTTGGCCATATCAATAAGCCCGAGCGAAAAATTTGGACCGCAGAGGACCCAGTGGAGATTACTCAGCCAGGTCTGCAGCAGGTTCAGATGTTGCCTAAAATTGATTTTACATTCGCGACTGCCATGCGCGCGTTCTTGCGTGCTGACCCAGATGTTATTCTCATTGGTGAGATGCGTGATCACGAAACCGCCAGCATTGGTGTTGAGGCCTCTCTAACGGGTCACTTGGTTCTGTCTACTCTGCACACCAACTCAGCGCCAGAGACAATTACCCGTTTGCTCGATCTAGGTTTAGATCCGGTGAATTTCTCCGATGCGCTCCTAGGCGTGCTCGCCCAGCGCTTGATGAGAACCCTTTGTGGCAAATGTAAGCGGCCATATAAGCCCACCGAAAAAGAGCTTATTCATCTAATCGATTCTTATGGGCGAGATCAATTTGCGGACCTTGGCTATGACGAGGATAACATTGAGCTCATGGGACCGACAGGTTGCAATGATTGTGGTGACACCGGGTACAAAGGCCGTACCGGAATACATGAGCTTCTCGTTGGAACAAATGAGCTACAAGCCATGATTTACAGGAAGGAAGAGCTCGATGTGATTCGTGCGCAAGCTCTAAAAGATGGTATGCGCACCATGAAGCAAGACGGCATACATAAAATTTTTATGGGCTTAACCGATTACAAGCAGCTATTGCGTGTAGTAGCGGAATAGCCGCGGGCCCGTGCTGAAAGGTCCTTATCAGTGCTCTCT
>JBLHVT010000156.1:0-5575 GCA_047628735.1 Glaciecola sp. | reverse complement strand
ATGAGTCAGAAGAAGAAAGTCGGCCCCTTCTTTGAAAACGTCGGTGAGTCTGCCGCCGCGTGTCTAATTACCATGGTGCAAGGGAATTTGTTGGTCTTTGGTGTAGGCCATTGGATCATCGCATCACAAGCTGGAATTGCTGCTGGGGTTTAGCTACGTTGGCTCGGCTGCTTGCCAAGACACAAAATCGGTTGGCGATCTCAGCTATATTAGGTGTGATCACGGCTGTCGTGGATTATTTTGTCCATGAAGGCATGTCCGGCCCAGAAGCCACAGAGGCCATCGTTACCGGACTTAGGCAGTTTAATCACGCTTTACCGAAAGCGCCGAAATTTAGCGTCGGAACCTGCTGGATGAGTCGTTGAGATGTATCAGGCTGGTAAACGCACAGCGCTGGCATGTGCTAAAACGATGTGTCCTAACATGGCTACTCAACCTGCCTAAACCCAGTATACTGGCCAAGCCTAAACCTCTGGACTGCCCATGCCCCTATTTGCTCCGCTCTTGCGCTGTTGCGTTAGTTTATTTTTAGTCGTGCAGTTCACCGCTTCAATAAGTGCTGCCGAAACAGACCTGTCGCGCACTGAATTTGGCCAGCCCGATATGCAGGGGATATGGTATTACGGCAGTGCTACTCCAATGGAAAGGCCCGTTGAGCTGGGGAATCAGCAGTCTTACAGTCAGCAGGAAGGTGAGCGGCTGATGGCGCAGCTGCAAGCTGCTAGTGAGATAAACAGTGCGCCAGTATCAAAGGATCGGGGCGCTCCAGCCGCCGGGTTAGCAATCGCCCAAGAAGCAGATCATAACTTTGCCAGCTTTCGCAGTAATCTCACGGAAATTGAAGGTCACTACCGAACGTCTCAAATTATAGATCCGGCCAACGGCCGCTACCCTTACCGCAAAGAATATCAGGACTATGTTCAACAGCTTGTTCTTAATGGACATGGACTATTTGACGGTCCCGAAATTCGTTCAGTAAGTGAGCGCTGTGCTGGCCCAACAGCAGGGCCTATGCCGCCTATGACGGGCTGGTTTTATAATGCCAATATGCAAATAGTACAAACCCAGGACCATGTCATGATCATGGGTGAACTGACTCACGACGCCAGAATTATCCCACTCGACAGCCCTTTAACTGAATTGGCGAGCGCTCAATGGATGGGCCGATCAGTAGCTCAGTGGGAGGGTGACACTTTGATTGTCGAGACTGCTCATTTTCGCCCAGAGCACTCTTGGTGGTATTTACGCATGTCGGATGAGTTAACAGTTACAGAGAGTTTCGAGTTAATTAATGAAAACGAGATTCTTTATCGCTTCACACTCAATGACCCTGCGATTTACACTGAACCGGTCACAGTTGAAAAGAAACTAGTTCGCCGAGCGCCGGGTGAACATATTTACGAGTATGCCTGTCACGAGGGAAATTATTCACTGCCATCGATATTGGCTGGGGCTCGCCGTCAAGAAGCCGATGCGGCCGCAAGGTAGATGTGTTGGAGCAATAAAGTGTAGTGACACCAAGCGCGCTTTAGCGTTTAGTTCAGCTCACTATCGTGGTTAATTGCGGCATCGTAGTAGGAGCCTTTTCCTCGTTATAGGTTAAGGTATCTTTTTCGAGAACACTTCAAACAGTCACTGCACTTAAAGCTCATCAAGAGGGTCTTTTAGGTGTGTTCCTGAAGAAGCAAACGCAGCCCCAGTCCGACAAAAAGGCAGCCCAGGCCGCGATCTAGCCAAATCCCTATGTGCGGGTTGCTGCTGATTCTGTTGGTTAGTTTTGCCCCGGCAAAGATGATGGGTGGCTCAATAAAAATGGCCACGGCGATAACGAGACTGCCGTGAAGAAATAATTGAGCGCCCACCGGGCCCGCTCCGGCCACGACAAACTGAGGCAGAAAGGATAGAAAAAATATCGCTGTTTTTGGATTTAATGCCGCAACGACCATGCCTTGCTGAAATATATTGCGGCTAGATTTGGCCGGTAATTTAGTCTCGCTTAATACACCTTGAGAACGAAACGATTGTATTGCTAGCCAGATTAGATAACCAGCACCGGCGAATTTGACGAGCGTAAAGGCTACAGCGGAGCTTGCGAGAATAGCGGATAAGCCAAAAGCGGCAAGGAACACATGAAAAAATGCACCAGTCCAAATGCCATACATAGCTAAAAATCCTGCCTGTCTGCCGCGTTTTGCGCACTGTGCGAGGATGAATGCAATATCTGGCCCGGGTGATAGGGTTAATAGAATCGCCGCGGTAAAAAAAGTTAGCCAGTGGGCGAGACTGTAATCGAACATGTACATCACCTAAGTTAATTACTGAGTTATCACCTGATATGCAGATTTAACAGAGCGCTAGCTTAAGCGCTGCTGGGTCGGTTGCCCAAAAGATAAAGCACATAAAGCAGTATAAAGAGGCTGTCGAAACCGATGGCTAGGAGCGAGGTGCTGAGGTATTCACTGCCAATTAGTAGATTCAATCCAATGAAAATACTTTTACTTACCGCGGCTATTATAAGAATCAAATATCGAGAATGGGGTTTGAATCCACCGTAAATTAGCAGTACGCCAACCCCGCCGATCAAGGATCCCCAATTGCGGACTACAATTTCGGTAAAAGGTTGCTCTATAGCTGAAACACCAAAGACCATTTCCAAGCCTGCGCTGGGTAAAAATAGCGCGGTAAACATGCTGCAAGTGAACAGTCCCGATATGAGCATTGTCCATTTGATTTGTGCGTTAATAAATTTCATAGTTTATCCATTGGTATTTTGAGTAAGTAGGCTATCTAAACGGTCGGCAAATTTTTTTCTATCGTTTTGACTGAAAGCGGGTGGCCCGCCGGTGTCAGCTCCACTAGCTCGCATTGTGTCTAAAAAGTCGCGCATGTTTAAACGGGCTTTAATATTACTTTTATCAAAAAGCTCGCCTCTAGGAGAAAGGCATAGAGCGCCTTTCTCGATAGCTTCGTCCGCCAGAGGTATGTCGCTGGTGATTACAAGATCGCCTTTGATAACGCGTCTTACTATTTCGTCATCGGCCACATCAAAACCTGAGGCGACCTGAATCGATTCAATATAAGGCGATGGGGGTGTTTTCATTGTTTGATTGGCCACCAAGGTTAAATTGACCTTGGTGCGCTGGGCGGCTCGAAACAAAATTTCTTTAATAACGCTAGGACAAGCATCGGCATCTACCCAGATATTCATAATCTAAAGACTGCCTATTCTAAGCCTAGTAGTTTTTTATCTACTTTCATGGGTTTGCTGCCGGCTATGCTGATAAACACATCTAGTTCTAGAAATAATTCTCTCTGCGCCGTCGCAGCGGCCATCAGCGTTGCGGAATTTGGCTTGTAGATGAAGTCTATTATTTCATTGACGTTGATGCTGGTTTCATCGGATTCAATGTGAATATCTCCTATATAGTTGATCGAACTTTTGACGATGGTAATAACTCCATCTTTGTCGTCAACATCGACTCGATTGCCGTTTTCGCGATTGTTAAGAGCAGGATAGATACTGCTTAAGTAATACTTGCCCGGCTCAATCGGGTCCAAGATGTATCTAGTCACACCGCGGCCGATATTTTGTAGGCCTTGCGCGGTGTACTCTTTGTTTGATCGCAGGCCGGAAAACTCAATTTTTCGAGTGATTAAAGGCCCGTCACTGGTCACGTTTAGAAGGATATATGTTGAGCCGTCCGACTCGGCCGCTGTACTTTGCGTAACAACCAAAGCGATTGTGATTACAAGCGTGAAAGCAAAAAAGAGATTTTTCATTGTTATTAGTCTCTTGAGATATTTCTAGATTTTGGCACGTTTATGGATGAAATAACACTGTGCGAGAGGTGGCCTAGATTCTGTTGTCATGTTGAATGCCTTTCATCTTTGTATCTATCAACTTGTCAAAAGAATAAGAGGAATTAGAAGCGCGAGGGCTTAATTCACGGGCTAACTTTAAAGGCTTGCAGTTGGTTATTGAGTCTCGGCTGTCAGGGATTAATTGCCTTAACTATCCAGAGTAAGCAATCTAGAGTAAGCAATCCAGAGTGGGCAATGTGGATTAATTAATACAGATTAGCGGTTATAGCTGAGCCTCCATACATAGCTGAGCCGTGATAGCTTAACATTGTCGATGAACTTGAATCGCCGAGGGTTTATACTCACGGCTGTTTTGACTTCAGCGCCGCCCCAATCGATATTAGACCGCCAAAGCCTAACCATGATAACTCACCAGCTTGATGCCAATAATGTATCCCATCTGCAAGTGGCCGAAACCATTTTGAAAGAGGGTGGTACTGTTGCTGTTCCCACAGAGACTGTTTATGGGCTGGCGGCAGATGCATCTAATCCTGTAGCAGTCGCGGCTATATTTGCGGCCAAGGGCCGTCCCACTAGCCATCCCCTTATTGTACATATTGCTAATGTCGGTGAGCTTGAGAATTGGGCGGTAGATATTCCTGAGCAAGCCTATAAATTGGCTCAGGTTTTCTGGCCTGGCCCACTTACAATGTTGTTGAAGAAAGCGAGCCATGTGTCGTCCGTGGTTACTGGCGGTCTTGACACTATTGGTGTCCGTGTTCCGAGCCAGCCAATACTCCAGCAGATTCTTCAGTCTAGTGGTTTAGGACTGGCGGCCCCGTCGGCAAATCCTTACAAACGGCTGAGTCCAACGTGTGCGAAGCAGGTTCTAGAGGCATTAGATGGAAGAATAAACGCAATTTTGGACGGGGACGAGTGCACAATTGGCGTTGAGTCCACTATTGTTGATTTAACAAAAGAAGAGGTAACGGTGCTTAGGGCTGGGCCAATCTCTCCATCTGAGTTGTCCTTGGTTTTAAATCAACCAGTGTTAGCACCAGCTCAACACTTTATTGCAGTGCCGGGAAATGTAGCGGATCACTATCAGCCGAAGACCCCGTTTTATTTAATTTCCAGAGCAGACATGTTAGCCAAGATGCGTTTACCATCAGAGTCATCGTATTTTGTTGTACTTGCTGATTTTCCTGCGGATGAAAGTGTAAATAAGCTGCTGAATAAAATTTTGATGCCAAAAAGTAAGGAGGATTTCGCAAGAGTTTTGTATAAAACCCTGCACCAATTAGATGGTAAAAATCTTAAAGCTATCTGGTTTGAAACGCCTCCTCAAACTGAAGAGTGGCTGGACGTAAATGATAGATTGGTGCGAGCAAGTTATTCGAAATAGTGCCGGCTTCTTTTGGTTGTGCGTGGTTACTTTTGATTTCTCTTAATTTCTCTTAATTTTTCACAGTCTCTCTGAGTGCCTCTTAATTCCCTTCACCAAATTAGAGCTTATTTTCTAGTTGTGAACCGATGTTACTCACTGCGTTTGTTTGCAAGATTACATAAATTTGCGAGAGTTAATTAATAGCTTTTTGATATTCCCAGCGCTGATATTTTTTTAATTTCGGATTGCTCTTGGTCGACAAAAAGGGACAGGTCCTCTTTACCCATTTCGAGACGTTAATGCTTGAGCTAGGGAATTGCCGTTCGTCCACATGTTTTTTTAAAGGTCATTAACACAGCGACGGTGGGCATCCGGTTTTGTCGTCGT
>JBLHVT010000155.1:0-5580 GCA_047628735.1 Glaciecola sp. | reverse complement strand
AACTTTCCCACGCCTGTAAACGTAAACTTGTTAAGAGCATCCCGGGCATCCCGGGCATTACGCGCAAATTATAGCCACTGCGCTGTTAAAAAATGTTCTTTTGGAAGGACTCTCGTAGGGATTTTGCCCCTATGCTAAATAACTCGATAACAATCAATAAATAGAATATTTAGGCAGATAAATTGGTGCGGGATAAATTCCCTCCGGCGCTTATACTGATTATGTGAAACATAATCCTAGATTGACTCTTGGACTATTCGCTCGGCAATTTGTGACCACAGCGGCCATGTTGCTACGTCCTGTGATACGGTTGATACTGCACTTCCAGATAACCTACCCGCAACTAATAGCGATGCTTAAAGCTCTCTATGTTGACGTGGCCGTGGCAGATTTGCAGCATGGCATTCAACACCGATCCGCCAGCTGAATAAACCTGCTGACAGGAATCCATCGCGAGACTTTAAGCGCTTGCGAAATTAACACCAAGGCCACCCTAGAGGCTCAAAGTTTGAACCATTAAAAATCAGCTTAGGGACTAAAGTCATCAATAAGTGGCGAAATTCCGAGGGCTACCAAGACATAAATGCAAAGCCGCTCGCACTATCACCATGGAAAAATGATTCCGAAGATTTAAGCTTCGATGAACTAGTAAAAAGTTGCGTTAAACAAGATGTCCGACCATAGGTGATAGCGGAAGAATGGCTGCATCTTGATATCGCGCAGCAAGAAGCGCAACAGACGACAGCCACGTAAAACTCAGCGCAGAAGCAGGTCTAGAAAACCAAGACCTTGCGGAAAGCTCGCTTTTTTTGGTCAAAACATACCAGGCCATTTAAATGCAGGCTGAAACAATTTAATGGGACATAAGCAGGTTTGCACCGATAGAAGTGTTTTCATTACCAGGCTATCCAGAAAAGCGGGAGCACAGCTCGGCGATTTGGCAAACAAACTGGGAATTCCAACACTGTAGCAAATGAATAGAACCGCAAGGCAATTACAGGCTGACGATGAAGGATTAGAAGGCCGTGATTTTAGGGTGAACTACGGAGTTTTCAACTTTAATGGCGCTCAGCAATTAAGTGCAGCTAATAACAATCGCTCTGCCAAAGCTGAGCAACATCCTTGACTGAATTTTGCAATCCTGTTGCGGCAAAGACCTTTAAAGTGTTCAGGTGCAGTATTTGCCTGCAAAGGCATGGTCAGTCCCACCCCTGCGCAGGACATTATAAGCCCCTTCGCCGCGCTTATTTTTCCAGCCCTGATCTGCCTCTACGCTTTTATCGTAATTTAAACGACTATACAAATAGCAATGTACTTAGCTGCTTATCACTTGAAAGCAAGACTCTTTATTGGCTGCTTATTTAGCTACTGGTCTATTTATCTGCACTTTTAATCAGGGTGCTTTTTAAAATTGCTCATAACGCGCTCGGTAATTTAGCTTCGACTAAATATTGATTCTGTCAAGCCAGCTCCTCGCAGAACGGCATCATTCAAAGCACAGTTAAATGATCATTAAGTAATAGCTAGGTGATATACCCGTGATATAAACCCAGACTTAAATGGTGCCTAACCAGCCAGCAGCAAGCCCATGACACAGCTTTATGTAATTATTGAGACTAATTTTCCATTTGTTAGCTACAAGCCGTATAGTTTCGTCTCTAGATGGCCGACACTAGGGCTTGGGTAAATCAAACATATTGTTGAGGCAGGAATGGATTTAATAAAGCAGTCAGACAAGCTAAGCAACGTTTGCTATGACATTCGAGGCCCGGTACTCGAGCACGCCAAGAAATTAGAGGAAGATGGTCACCGTATTCTAAAATTGAATATCGGCAACCCAGCGTCTTTCGGATTCAATGCACCCGATGAAATTCTTTACGATGTGATTCGAAATTTAGGCAACGCTCAAGGGTACAGCGACTCCAAGGGAATCTACCCTGCCCGCAAGGCAATTATGCAAGAAGCTCAGCGCCTGAATGTTAAAGGTGTTGAAATCGACGATATTTATTTGGGAAATGGCGTCAGCGAACTAATCACCATGTCCATGCAAGCTTTGCTCAATGATGGTGACGAAGTCCTGATTCCAGCCCCGGACTATCCATTATGGACTGCTGCTGTGACCCTAAGTGGCGGCAGCCCTGTTCACTATATTTGCGATGAAGAGGCTGATTGGTTTCCTTCGATAGAAGACATTAAGTCAAAGATTACCCATCGAACAAAAGCCCTGCTTGTTATTAACCCCAACAACCCAACGGGAGCTGTATACAGCAAAGAAATATTGCAGGAAATAGTCGATCTTGCAAGAGAGCATAACCTCATATTACTTGCCGATGAGATCTACAGCAAAATAGTTTATGACGATGCCCAATACATACCAGTCGCCTCCCTGAGCGAGGACGTATTCACTGCCAGCTTCAATGGCCTCTCAAAATCCTATCGGCTGGCCGGCTTTCGGTCTGGCTGGATGGTGCTCAGCGGCCCGAAGCATCTTGCGAAAAGTTATATTGAAGGATTGGAGATTTTAACTAACATGCGCCTGTGTGCAAACGTGCCGGCCCAGCTTGCCGTGCAAACCGCTTTAGGCGGATATCAAAGTATCAATGACTTAGTGATGCCGGGGGGACGTTTAAAAGAACAGAGAGACATAACCTGGAAGTTACTTAGCGAGATCCCTGGGGTTAGCTGTGTAAAGCCCAAAGGTGCCATTTATTTGTTTCCAAAGTTGGATCCCAAGATCTATAAAATCGACAATGACGTCGCCTTAGTTCTGAAAATTCTAGAGCAAGAAAAAATCTTACTCGTGCAAGGCAGCGCTTTCAATATCACTGATACGCAGCATCTAAGAATTGTATTTCTACCGACCGTAGCCGAGTTAGAGATGGCTATAAACAAATTTGCAAAGGTGCTCGCTATGCTTAGGACTTAACCTGAGGACTCTATTAATGCTTAGCTGAGGCCTTAGCTTAACGGAGTCTAGGCAACTGCCTTGTGAGCGTGCTAAAGCAGCTTAAAACCTAAATTTTTTAGAGTCATCAATTCCTGATGGTCAAGCTGAGGTGCCTCGATTTCAAAGTCTGAAAATTCCGCTCGATTAACCATCGATTTTCGAAACTTATCGAATGCATCGCCTCGGTCTGAAGAATTCAATATGTTTAACTTAAACTCCGCTGACCAGTCGTGGATAGGAAGGGCGCAAGAAACAAAGTTTTCAATAGACGCAGACTTATCTTCCAACACTAGTTTTTCAGGAGGAGGTTCATCAGGTCTAGAAAACTGCCCCGCCTCCCCGTGCAAAAATTTAGCAAACGCTTCGGCTAGCATTTTCGTCGCCAGCGTTTTTGCTCTGCGACTATAGCCAGCAATATGAGGTGTGGCAATTGTCGCTAAGGCCATTAACTCTAGATTTAGTTCAGGCTCATTATCCCAGACATCCAATACGGCCAACACATCAGAACGCATCTCTAAAAAAGCGAGAAGCTCACTTTCCTTAATAACCTCACCGCGGCTGGCATTAATCAATACGGCAGCTTTAGGAAGTCGCTCCAGCAAGGCCAGACCTATCATATTAGATGTTGGATGCTTACCAGCGAAACTTAACGGCGTATGTATTGAAACTGCTTCTAGATCAAAAACATCCTCGATAGCGGCAGTAAAATCGACCCCTAAGGAAATCGCGTGCTGACGCTGCTTTTCAGTTAGCAGAGGGTCATAGGCTAAAACTTCAAGCCCTATCGCCTTCAGCAAACGAGCAAGCGCACTGCCCACTGCGCCAAGCCCTATGATACCAATGCGAGTCTTTCTAGTTTTGGGCTCAATGATTCTAGAAAATTTTAAAAACGCACTTAAGCAATAATCGGCCACGGCTTGTGCATTGCTACCGTGAGCGTGTGCAAAAAAAATACCGTTATTGGCCAAGTAAGTTTGATCAATATGATCGGTTCCACTGGTGGCGGTACCGACAAATTTTAAGCGACTGTTCTCAAGCAGCGCTCTATCTACTTTTGTCACTGAGCGAATTAGTAGAGCGTCGGCGTCGGCTAATGTGTGCGCATTTATTTCGCGACCGGGAATTAGCTTCAACTGCCCGAATTGAGAAAAGTAAATTTCAATGTCTTTTAAATTTGCGTCAGCAATTATTTTCATAAGGTATGCGGCACTATTAAACTTTCAGAAATTTATCAATCCTTTATTCCATAATCAGGCTATCTTAAACACTTGTTCAAACTGATACAGAAGGCTCTCGGACTCCGCCTGTTGAAAATTTAGATTCCGCAGCAACCCCCGAAAACCTGCCTGGTCAGGCAAGCCAGCTTTAAGGTCCTCATATTCAGTAGTAGAAAAGCTTTCACTGGCCTCTGAAACATCACAATCAATTGTGGCTAGTACTTTAGATAACCGAGCTTTAGCCAAATTATCTGCTAGCACCGACGGTAAACCCTTGGCGCCACGAAACTTTAAATTTCCTACAGCCGCGAGGTTTTCGTAAATAGCTTCTAGCGATGGGAACGCACCTAACAGTGCCTTAGCTTTTACAGGACCAACACCTGGAACACCACTAATAACATCCACACTATCCCCAACCAAACCAAGGTAATCGGGGAGCTGCTCTGGGTATACCCCGTATTCATTAAAAACGTCGTGTCGATTGCGTTTGCGGTTACCGCTGAAATCCCATAAATAATTGCGCTCATTTACGAGCAGCTGAGCCAAATCCTTATCTTTAGATACAATGCATATTGCGCGCTGTGGATTTTCCAGTCTTGAAATACGGGTGGCTAATGTGCCGAGGATATCGTCTGCCTCATAAACCCGACTGGCAAAATTAGCCAATCCCATGGCATCACAAACAAGGGCGCAGGCATCCAATTGAGTTTTAAGGTTTTCATCGGGTAATTCACGATTTGATTTATAGTTCGGGCAAAGCTGATGACGAAAGCCGCTGAACAAGCTTTCATCCCGTGCTATGCCGATATGGCTGGGTTTAATTCTATTGATAAATTGCAGCAGGAAGCGGGTGAACCCGTAAACAGCAGAAAGGTCTTTGTTGTCGCGATCATAGCATTGTGTATAAGGCGAGAAATGTGCTTGGAATATATAGATTGAAGCATCTATTAGATAAACCGTTTTTATCTGAGATTCAGCGGCCCGTTGATCAGCCACTATAATAAACTAAATTTTAGTCGATGAAGGAAGAAGTCAAACATTAGGATTTTTTCTTAGTAGGTAGGTAAAAACACCATCGCTCTCAGCTTGATACAAAAGCTCATGTTCTAAATACACACAAAACTTTGGTATGTCTCTTACCGTTGAGGGGTCTGTCGCTATGATTTGCAAAGTTTGACCAGGATTAATTTCACGAATTTTTTTGTGAATCATCATCACCGGTTCTGGGCAATACAAGCCCTTGGCATCTAGAACCGCATCCGGTGTATTACTACTCCCCGAACTGGTTGTTTGCCCCTGTTCATCCAATGTTTTTATTTCATTTAATTCTTTAGACATAACGTTTAATAACTTTTTGATAGTTGTTACTGACCAGAGCCCGATCCACACTTAGTTGATAAAGTCGCTAACCTTATA
>JBLHVT010000154.1:0-5593 GCA_047628735.1 Glaciecola sp. | reverse complement strand
CTCAACGCTTCTTCCTCAGAAGGCATTGCTGTAAGACAGCCATCGCTGGCATACCTGCCTTTATCCGATTCAGCTATAGCGCTTAATACAGCATCTCAATCCCCTCCAGCCAAACCGAAGCCCATATTCGCAAAAATTTAAATACTATTTATTTCAATAAGTTAACTAGACTGCAAGCGCCCACTTAAGGCCAGCGTAGATCTAACCACAAGAATAATTTCTAAATGCTCGTTTAGCAAACAAACACCGGCGAGAGCCGCAGCTGACTAAATAAGCCAACTGAATTAAAACTTATCCCAAGAGCTGCTACACTTTATTACATGGTTTATTGTGCAGATAGCCTATTGTTGCCCTCTTGGCGAGCTAATGATTAAATTAGCTTCTCCACAGAGCCACTCAATAATAACTAAACACGCCAGGTAGAACCCATGTATAAAAGTATTCTGGTTATTGCAGATCAAGATTGCGATCAGCGCGCCGCAATGAAGAAAGCCAGGTCCGTCGCTTTTAGTGACGATATAAAATTTTCGATTATTGCCTTTGTTGGGGCTAGCGAGTCGGTCGATGCCGCGGACGAAAAAAATGCCGAAATGCAACAAGCTATCGACGCTGAGTTTGCCGGCATTAAAAACGTAAGCTACGAAGTAGTAGCCACCGATGATATCGCGACATATTGCAAAGCATTTGCTTTGAAGAGTGATATAGACCTAGTCATCAAAACCGGCAACCGCACCGAGAGCCTTTTTCATACGCCGTTGGACTATCAGCTTGTGCGCGAATTAAAGTGCCCTGTCATGATATCTACGCTGCAAAAATGGCGAGCGAAACATCGCGTAATGGTAACGGTCGATATCAACAGCAAAAATGCCGACCAGATTGCGCTTAATATTAAAGCTCTAAAGTGGGCAAGCGATTGGGCGCAATGTCAGAAGTGTGAATTACATGTGGCCTTTTGTATTGATATCCCCAACGCCATGAGTGAGCTGGACATAGTTTCCAAAGATGAAGTCTTAGCAACGCAAGAAAAAGCGATAAATGAAAAGTTAAAAGCATTTTTGGATGAGCACGATGTAACCTGCAGCAGTATTTCAGTAGATGCTGGCAATCCTAGCCGTGTACTCCCTTCTCGTGCTAACGGTCTTAAAGCAGATCTAGTTGTACTAGGCAGCGTCGGTCGCAAAGGAGTCAAGGGCGTCTTGTTAGGTAATACGGCCGAAAAAGTAATGAGTAAACTACGCACCGATTTAGTCGTAATTCACCCAGATTAAAATTATCAAGCGCGTTTAATCTGATGGCAACAAGGTTCTATAAACGCAGGCCTAAAAAGTTTCGAAAACCACATAATAAGCACGTGCAACATCTACCTTAAGTGACAGGAAAAATTATGACGACGCAAACATTGTTAGGCGGTTTTAGCCGCAACTTTCTTGGGCACGCCCCAGATTGGTATAAGAAGACAATTATAGGGTTCCTACTAATTAACCCTCTCCTACTTCTAATCAGCCCTACCTTGGCCGGCTGGTGTCTCATAATTGAGTTTATATTTACGTTAGCTATGGCCCTTCGTTGCTATCCTTTACAGCCGGGTGGCCTTTTAGCTATTGAGGCGATTGTTTTAGGGCTCACCGATACTAACCATGTGTTGCAGGAAATAGAGCACACACTGGATGTCATCCTGCTTCTCATGTTCATGGTGGCTGGCATTTATTTTATGAAGAACATGCTGCTTTTCGTATTTACCAAAGTGCTTATGAAGGTACGCTCAAAAATACTTCTGTCCTTCTTATTTAGCTTCCTAGCCGCATTCCTATCTGCATTCTTAGATGCTCTAACTGTCACTGCCGTCTTAATCGCGGTCTCAGTCGGGTTTTATTCGGTCTACCATAAGGTTGCGTCCGGCAAAAACTTTGATAGCGAACACGACCATAGTCAAGACGATTCCGTGCATATAGATAACCGTGAGGAATTGGAGCAATTCAGATCATTCCTGCGAAGTTTGATGATGCATGGCGCAGTTGGTACCGCGCTAGGTGGTGTTTGCACGACCGTTGGCGAACCACAGAACATCTTGATATCCAATCGATTAGGCTGGGACTTTATCGAGTTCTTTATGCAGATGGCCCCGGTTACCATGCCTGTCTTATTTTTTGGCTTGATGACCTGTGTAGCGTTAGAGAAATTTAAGGTGTTTGGATACGGCGCTGAATTGCCAGAAAGAGTTCGCGGCATTTTATCTGACTTTGACAAAAGCCAATCAGCCAAACGCACAAACAATGAAGTGGCCGCATTAATAGTCCAAGCCGTTGTTGCAATATTGCTCGTTATCGGCTTGGCCATGCACTGGGCAACACCGGGCATCATCGGCCTAATGGTCATTATTCTTTGTACTGCATTTAACGGCATAATTGAAGAGCACCAAATAGGAAAAGCTTTTGAAGAAGCGCTGCCATTTACCGCGCTGCTAGTGGTTTTCTTTGCCATCGTTGCGGTCATTAAGGATCAGCACCTTTTCGAGCCGGTGATAACCGCGGTACTTGCATTAGATGAGCGCATTCAGCCAGGTGTCTTCTTTATGGCCAATGGCGTGTTATCAGCAATCAGCGACAACGTCTTTGTGGCAACCGTTTATATCGATTCGGTGACCGCACAGTTTGAAGCCGGCGCCTTTGACAGAGAACAATTCAATCTTCTCGCCGTTGCTATCAATGCTGGAACAAATTTACCTAGTGTAGCGACGCCAAACGGACAAGCTGCATTTTTATTCCTGCTCACCTCAGCGCTTGCCCCACTCATTAGACTGTCATACGGGCGCATGGTGTTTATGGCTCTTCCTTATACTGTCGTGCTGACGATAGTCGGGTTTTTAGGGGTCTATTTCTACTAACAAAAATTTAGGCGGCAGAGATTGGGTTTATTGCCCACGCTGCCGCCTCATATTGCTAATCTTTATCAGCCAGCGCCTCAGCTTCAAACCCTCCAGCTCGTCACCTTTAAGCTAACATTACCTTACTCCTGTGAGCCGCCGAACTACCCCTTTAAACTGCAAGTTGGTAGACTCTGACGACCTAGATTTCTTAACAGAGCAACTCATTATGACAATTAAAGTTTTCAAGCCGCTTTTTGCTGTTTTCTTATTTAGCTTTTCTCCTTTCCTCGCCGCACAGTGGTCGGTGGACAACGGCACTTCCACTCTAAGCTTTGTGACAGTTAAAGTAGAGCATGTCGCTGAGGTGCATACATTCGATCGTTTAAGCGGTTCTATCTCTTCCAGCGGAGCCGTCAATATTGAAATAGAATTGGCTAGTGTAAATACACTCGTCCCTATTCGGAATGAGCGCATGCAAAACATGCTCTTTGAAACCAACCTGTTTCCAACTGCCGCCATCACCGCAGCTGTCGATATTGGCGCATTTGCAGCCATGAATGCAGGTAGCTCAGAGAAAGTTGCACTGACTTTTGATCTTTCACTTAGAGGCCAGTCTCAAACCTACACCACAGACGTTATGGTCACACGGCTAAGCTCTGGCTTAATGGTCAGCACGATTAAACCAATTATAGTGATGGCAGAATCTTTTGATTTAATAAACGGCGTGCAGGCGCTGAGGGAAGTGGCAGGCTTGCCAAGTATTAGCAGGGCGGTGCCGGTCACGTTTCAATTAATGTTAGAAAACTAGCCCTTACAGCCGATTCCCTGACGGGTCTACGTGAAGGCAATAGGACGGGTTGTTCTTGGGGATTTGGCACTTAACAGTGACTCCCTAAGCCGTCCTAACCCTCCCAAACTCTTAGTAGCGTCTTCTAGCTCCTCACACGAGCATAGCCTCAATGCGTGACCGGTTAGTAAGACCGGCCAGCAAGTGCCTAGGGATGGCGCTCGCGCCGTAGTGCGCGCCCAGCACAAGACCTAAAGCCAGACCTCTTGCGCAATTGTCTCCGCCGGCCATGGCATTTTCAGACAGTGCCTTTTCAAACATCCCCTGTTCAGAGATTTCTTTTTCAGACATTCCTTCACAAGAGTTGCCGTCAAATTTGAGTATCAAGTAGATTACCGCAGGCAATGCCGCCTTAATCGGGCAGGCCCTGCCTATGTTGCCAATCGCCTCTACACTTTCGTTGCCCAGCTGAGCATCAGCTATTTGCAACGCCCATGCCGGTGCCAGTTCCCGTACGGTAGCTATTAAACTTGCCCCATAAAGAATTCTATAGCTAGTTTTCGCTAGGAAGATAGCGGCCTCTTCTGCCTCGCTCGAGGCGTGCGTTAGCCGCGTTTGTGCAACGGCGGCATCTATCGCCTGCTCCTGCGAACCGCTCGCCAAAAATGCCAGCAGAGGTGCTATTCTGGCTGGGCCTGCCAGCTCATCGGAATTGCTTCCCGCTTGTAACTGATCAGCACCGCCCTGCAAATTTGCAAGGACAGTTTTCGTTGCACGGTCAATATAGTCTCCGTAGCTTGGCCAAGATTCAGCCCACATAGACATAAATGCAGCTGGGACCCATGCTCCCTGCTGCGTCAAACTATCCATAAGAATAAGCGCCTGATCACCAACGTGGCCTTGATCCCCAGCAACCTTAAAGGGGTGGTATGAGTCTGCTCCTGGCGCATAGTAGCGAGATACATAGCCAAATTTCTTGGCGAGTAATTCAGGGTCATAAATCCAATGCACCCCCAAAGAAAGTGACTCACAGACAAAAGATCCCAACAACATCCCAGCTCGGCGGTTTTCAAAATCCGACATTTTTACTCCCTCGTTAAACTATCAACAGGTCTTTAGAGCTAATTGTCGTTTGCTACCCGCACCATCGCTGCAACATCTTCTAATAACTCTTTAGCATCGAATACAATACCATCCTTAATGGTATAAGTGACCCCACCTACGCGTTCTATCTCATTGGTATCACGGTTTAGTTTCATATGACCGGTGCCATACAAAACCTTAAAATTGGCGACTGGGTTTTCGTCTACTAAAACGATGTCAGCTTTTTTCCCTGGCAGGATAGATCCTATTTCCCCTTCCATTCCCAACAGCTGCGCACCGTTGAGTGTAGCAGCTTGAATAACTTCTAAAGGATGAAACCCAGCCTCCTGCAAAAGCTCTAATTCTCTGATGTAGGCAAAGCCAAATAGTTTAAAAATAAAACCAGCATCTGAGCCTGCGACTACGCGACCGCCGTGATTCTTATAGTCATTAACAAAATCCATCCAAAGTCGAAAATTATTTCGCCATGCCACCTCGTCAGCTGTTGTCCAGTCAAAGTGGTAAGAGCCATGCAGCTTAGGGTCGGGCATGAAAAACTTCTGCAAAGCGGGCAACGTATACGTGCTGTGCCATTCTGCATCTCTTGCCCGCATAACATCTCGGTTGGCTTCGTATATAGTAAACGTTGGTGACAAAGTGAAATCTAATTCAACTAGTTCATCTCTTACTGAATTCCACTTATCACTGCCGGGGGCTGCAGCCTGTTGCCACAGCCGGCCTGCCTGACCAAATCGCCATTGCTCGTCTGAATAGTTATAGTCCGCGGGATAATCCTGAATTGTTCTGTCAGTGAACAGTGATTCAGGCAAGCCGTACCAGTGTTCCATGCTGTCCAA
>JBLHVT010000153.1:0-5641 GCA_047628735.1 Glaciecola sp. | reverse complement strand
TGCGATAAAAATCTCAGCTCCGATTGTTAGTGCGACCGCGGCAACATCCTTGGCACCTATTTCAGCACCTATTTCAGCACCAGTCTTAGCAACAACAATGTTAACCGCACACGGAGTATGACTCTAGAGCTTTAGCTTTTGCTCTAAGTAATGGATGTTCACCCCACCTTTTTGGAAGCCAGCGTCTCTGACTAAATCTCTATGCAGAGGGATATTACTTTTAATGCCATCAATGAGCATCTCATCCAACGCAATTTGCATGCGCATTAGCGCCTGTTCTCGGCTTGCGCCATAAGTGATGAGCTTGGCAATAAGTGAGTCATAGTAAGGCGGGACTGTGTAACCGCTGTACAAATGAGAGTCAACGCGAACACCTGGTCCTCCAGGGGCATGGAAATGGCTTACCTTGCCGGGGCTGGGGAGGAAGCTAACCGGGTCTTCAGCATTGATACGACATTCAAATGCGTGGCCGGTAATCTTAATGTCTTCCTGCTTAACCGAAAGAGGCATACCACTAGCAATTCGCAGCTGTTCCTGAACGATATCGATTCCTGTGACTAGTTCAGTTACAGGGTGCTCGACTTGTACACGGGTGTTCATTTCAATAAAGTAGAATTTTTCATCCTGATACAGAAATTCTAGCGTTCCTGCGCCGCGGTAGTTCATGTCATTGCAGGCTTTTATGCAAGTTGCGAGAACTTTTTCACGAATCTCTTCAGGGATGCCAGGCGCTGGCGCTTCCTCTATTACTTTTTGGTGGCGGCGCTGCAGTGAGCAGTCTCTATCACCGAGATGAATAGTATTGCCTTGGCCATCGCCAATCAGTTGGATTTCAACATGGCGAGGATCTTCAAGAAATTTTTCTAGGTAAACGACACCGCTGCCAAAAAAGCTTTTTGCTTCAGTTTGGGTAACGAAAATGGCTTTCAGTAGCGACGCTTCGCTGTGCACGACTCGCATACCGCGTCCGCCTCCGCCGGCTGCCGCTTTGATGATAACGGGATAGCCGATTTCTCGTGCAAGGCCTAAAGTACGATCCTTGTTTTCATCGATTGGGCCATTTGAGCCGGGCACGGTTGGTACGCCGGCCTCACGCATCACATTAATAGCAGATACTTTATCGCCCATTAAGCGAATAGTCTCCGCGGTTGGTCCGATGAAGATGAAACCACTGTTCTCGACCTGTTCTGCGAAATCCGCGTTTTCGGACAGAAACCCGTAGCCTGGGTGAACGGCGATTGAGTCCGTCACCTCCATTGCCGAAATAATCCGCGGGGTATTAAGGTAGCTGTCGGTGGAGCTGGCTGGGCCTATGCAAACCGACTCATCAGCTAGCCGAACGTGCATTAACTCTTTGTCGGCGGTGGAGTGAACGGCAACGGTTTTAATTCCTAACTCTCTACAAGCCCGCAGTACACGCAGCGCAATTTCGCCGCGATTTGCGATCAACACTTTCTCTAACATCCGCTCGATTCCCGAATAAAATTAGACGATTCTGATAAGGGGTTGGTCGTATTCGACCGGCTCCCCGTCTTGAATGAGTATGGCTTCTACCACGCCAGCGTGATCGGCCTCGATCTGATTCATCATTTTCATAGCCTCAACTACGCAAACAACATCGCCCACTTTCACGTGGGTTCCAACTTCGACAAAAGGCGGAGAAGAAGGCGAGGGCGAGCGATAGAAAGTGCCGACCATCGGAGAGTGGACATCATTGACATTGCTAACCGGCGCAGGCGCTTCAGCTTCTTTTGCCAGTGTTGCTGGAGCTGGAACTGGAGCTGGAGCGGCAGGGTTTTGGTAGATCATTGGAGGTGGAGCGAAGGTGGAGTTGCGGCTAATTCGCACAGACTCTTCCCCTTCCTTTATTTCTATTTCGGCTATATCCGATTCTTCAAGAAGTTCGATGAGCTTTTTTACTTTTCTGATATCCATAGTAGGTTCCTAAATACTAATTCAGTTTGCTAGTTTTTTTGCGGCGGCCTGGAGGGCTAATTCATATCCTTGCGCGCCAAGACCTATGACACAGCCTTCGGCTATGTCAGAGAAATAAGAGTGATGTCGAAAAGACTCGCGCTTGAAGAGGTTTGAAAGATGCACTTCAATGAAAGGGGTTTCGGATGCGAGTATTGCATCTCGGATGGCGATACTGGTGTGAGTAAAGCCACCAAAATTAACCAACATGAAAGACGTTCCGTCGGTGCGTGCTAGTTGTAATCGATCGATCAGATCTGCTTCAGAGTTGCTTTGAACATGTTCAAAGCCAAAACCAAGTTTGCTGCACTGGGCACTCAATCGCCGGTTAATATCATCGAGACTGTCTGAGCCATAGATATGAGGCTCTCTTTGTCCCAATAAGTTTAAGTTTGGGCCGTTTAGTACAAGTATTGTCGCCATCTTCGCCTATCTTGCCAGAGCTTGGTGAAATCACTTCTGGCATGGTTTGCAAATTAGTTTTTTGGTCATTGACCAAACTTAGCGTCATATTCTCAGAATTTGACCTAGATTTCACTAACTTTGTGACGAATTAGCAATAATTCTTGCTATAGCTCAAATCGTATCTCTTGCGCAGGGTAGCAAAATCCCCATTCGGCGCAGCCTTGAAACTCGATCAGTAGCATTGCGCCATCGCGGGGTTTCTCGGGGAGGCTTAAATCCACGGCGAGCTTTAAATAATACACTTCGACTTCACCAAAGAATTGGTCAGTCTTTTTAACGCCTTGGGGCATCTCAAAAGCTACAGGCTGGGCGCTTGTGTCTGGGGACTGTTGTAGGGAAAATTTGAATTGGTGTTTATAAAGGTAATGCTCCTGAGCTGTTTCCCAAACAATTGAGTAGGCGCCTGGTTCACTCTCGCTGACATAGAAAGGGAAAGCCTGCTCCAATGGCAAGGGCCGCCATTGACCGCGATTTTGGTCTGTGAAGCTGCTCAGACTCGGTCCATCTAACTGAGCGAAAAGCAATTGCGGCAATAGCAGGAGGCCTAATGCAAAAAGGATTTTTGAGCGGTGAGTTAAATTTAAAAGTAGTCTGATTGGCATGGTTAACAACTTTAAGTTTGGTTGCCTTAATGAAGGCGGTTTTTTTACCCTGGTAACTGCATCCTTATAATTACGACCTTGTAGATAGGACCGCCAAATCTATGTTTTATTTTAGCTTTGCTGATCAATTGCTGTATTTGTCGAAAATCAAACAGGCATTGGTGCCGCCAAAGCCGAAGCTATTGGACATGATGCGATTAAGGCTAACGTTGTCTTGGCGTGTAAGTGCAACCGGAAAACCAGCCGCCGCTTCATCTAGGGTATCGATATTGGCAGAAGCTGCGATGAAGTTATTTTCCATCATCAAGAGGCTGTAGATGGCTTCCTGTGCGCCGGCTGCCCCTAATGAATGGCCGCTCAGAGATTTAGTCGAATTTAAAGTTGGAATGTTGTCGCCAAAAACCTGTTTGATAGCGCCCAGCTCCGCCACGTCCCCAGCTGGTGTGCTAGTGCCGTGTGTGTTGATATAGTCGATTGGGCCTTCTAGGTTAGTTTTTGCCATTATCATGGCCCGCGCACCGCCTTCACCGGATGGAGCAACCATATCGTAGCCATCGGATGTTGCTGCATAACCAGTTAGTTCCGCGAGAATGTTGGCTCCCCGCGCTAGGGCATGGTCTAGTGCTTCAACGACTAATACTGCGCCACCGCCAGCGATTACAAAACCATCTCTGTCGGCATCAAATGCCCGAGACGCTTTTTCAGGGGTGTCATTGTACTTTGTGGAAAGTGCTCCCATCGCGTCAAACATATGAGACATAGCCCAATGCTCTGATTCTCCGCCTCCAGCAAAGACTACATCTTGCTTGTTCAGCTGAATGAGTTCAGCGGCGTGCCCTATGCAATGGGCACTCGTCGCACAAGCGGAGGAAATAGAGTAGTTCACGCCTTTAATTTTAAATGGAGTGGCGAGACAAGCAGAAACGCTGCTGCTCATTGTTCGAGGAATTCGATAAGGGCCAACACGGCGCACGCCTTTTTCACGTACTATGTCTGTCGACTCTAGCTGATCTTGTGGCGAGCCTCCACCTGAACCCACTACTAGGCCGGTTCGAGGATTGGAAACCTGCTCATCGGTTAGCCCCGAGTCTTTTACAGCTTGCAGCATTGCCACATAGCTATATTCAGCAGCCTCTCCCATAAAGCGTTTTAGTTTGCGGTCTATAAGATCTGTTGTATCTAAATCCACCGACCCGCTAATCTGGCTTTTCATGCCGATTTCTTTATAGGAGGCATTATGGCGAATTCCACTTTTGCCCTGTTGGAGTGAATCCAACACGGTGTGTTTGTCGTTGCCCAAGCAAGACACTATTCCCATACCTGTAATGACTACGCGACGCATATTATCCTCGACAAAAAATGCTGCTAAAAAGAAGTTTCGGGAGTGAACAAACCAACCTTTAAGGCCTTGGCGGTGTAGATCACCTTACCATCGACAGCAACTGTGCCGTCAGCTATCCCAAGCACTAGTGTACGATCAATTACGCGCTTGACGGAAAGTTCATAGGTGACAAGTTTAGCATCTGGCAATATTTCACCAGTAAATTTTACCTCGCCGGCGCCCAGTGCGCGTCCTTTGCCAAGGTAACCGCTCCAGCCTAAAAAGAATCCAACCAGCTGCCATAATGCATCTAAGCCTAAACAGCCTGGCATAACCGGGTCTCCCGGGAAGTGGCAATCAAAGAACCAGAGATCAGGGTGGATATCTAATTCGGCAATTATGTTTCCTTTACCGAATTCGCCACCGTCACTAGTGATGCTAGTGATTCGGTCGAGCATTAGCATGTTATTGACGGGCAGCTTGGCATTTCCTGGTCCAAACAAGCGCCCTTGCCCGCACTCTATCAGTCCGTCCATGTCGTAGGAACTTCGCGGGATAAAGTTCTCATTCTTATTTTTCATAGATTTTATGCTCTTGAGAGCTCCGTATTAGCGACGGCGATGAGTTTAGCGTGACGAGATCAAATAATCGACCGTAATTTGGCAAAGCGAAGCTGATGTGAACTCGCTAGACTGTCTTACTTATTCTTTGGCGAATTTGCTGGAATTCATGGTTACCTTTTAAGCTAACTATCAATCCAATTTCCAGTGCTATTGCCCAGAGGTGTTGGGTCTAGACTATGACTTGAAACCTGAGTTTACCTTGCAAAGCGTTTTGTTCATCTGTCCGGTTAAGCTATCACTTTATTTCAAGGGATCATGTTTCGCTAGGATGGAGTTTTAGGTTTCGTGAATCCTCTGTTGATTTGTCATGAGGGGATTGGGTTTTGCCGCAGAGCAACCATCTCAACTCGAGCTAAGCCAACTTTAACTAAGCCTGCTCGGCGGTATCGATTCTATTCGAGATCATTTCTCGAAACGCGCAGCCGACGGCCGCTGCTGCCGCTTTACGCAATGTTTGTAAGCCAAGAAACGAACCTACTGTTATTTTAATTAGTCCGAGGTTTTGGGGCTGGATATTTAGTAAGGTTGTTTATAGTGATATTGCGAATTGGCTTTGAAGCACCGTGACGGTTAAATAACGCCCTTTTTCTGTGCCCATCAAAGACTCAGTTTCTTTGGGGCTGCAATGCTATACAGCGGCACAACTATTCACGGTA
>JBLHVT010000152.1:0-5872 GCA_047628735.1 Glaciecola sp. | reverse complement strand
TTGTCCTTATCTTCTTCTTTGTCCTTATCTTCGGCCGCACTGTCCCCCGAAACTTCCAAGGATAGCATCGCTGATCCGGAGGTCACTTTATCGCCTAAATTCACCGCAATCGAAGTCACTACACCAGCCATTGGGGCAGGAATTTCCATTGCTGCCTTATCACTTTCCAAGACCAACAAAGAATCATTTTCTTCGACCGACTGGCCTACCGATACAAGCAACTCGATGACTTCTACTTCACTAGAATCGCCTAAATCGGGAACTGTTAATTTTTCAATAGCCAATGGAGCTCGCCCCTGAAATTTGATTGAACGTCATCATTCTATTGAGCCAAAGGATTCTTTTTTCCAGACTCAATACCCGTATCTTTCATGTATTCACTAATCTGCTTAGCGCTTACTAAATCAAGCTCTTTGAGCTCAGTTAACGCAGCAAGCACTATAAATTTGGCATCCACCTCAAAGAAATGACGCAAGTTTTCGCGCGTATCACTGCGTCCATAGCCATCTGTTCCCATTACTCTGTAAGAATCAGGAACAAACTCTCGGATTTGATCGGAGTGCGATTTCATATAGTCGGTGGTAGCGACAATAGGTCCGGAGCGCGCCGCCAAAACTTTAGTCACAAAAGGCTCGCCGGCTTTCTTAGCAGGGTTCAACATATTCAGACGCTGAACTTCTAACGCTTCTTTCCTAAGCTCATTGAAGCTAGTTACACTCCAAACATCGACACTGACAGCAAAATCAGAGCGTAGAATCTGCGCAGCCTTGCGTGCTTCTCGCAAAATAGTACCACTGCCGAGTAATCTCAGAGTAACGCCCTTGCCAAGTGGTTTAGTTGTTTTGTACTCTTTAACCGAGCTATCTTCCAGAAGGTAAATCCCTTTAATGATCCCTTCTTCACAACCTTTTGGAATCTCAGGTTGCTGATAATTTTCATTCATTGTGGTGATGTAGTAGAAAACAGATTCCATCTCTTCATACATTCGCCGCAAACCATCCTGAACGATAACGGCTAACTCATAGGCATAAGTTGGGTCGTAGCTGACACAGTTTGGAATGGTCGATGCTAAAATATGACTGTGCCCGTCCTGATGCTGCAACCCTTCACCGTTCAATGTCGTGCGACCGGCTGTTGCTCCAATTAAAAAGCCTCTGGCCTGAGAATCACCCGCCGCCCATGCTAAATCGCCTATGCGCTGGAACCCGAACATGGAGTAATAGATATAAAAAGGAACTAACGGATAATTATTAACACTGTAGGAAGTAGCGGCTGCAATCCAAGCTGAAAATGCGCCTGCCTCAGTAATGCCTTCTTCAAGCATCTGACCTTTTTTATCTTCCTTGTAGTACATCACCTGATTTGAATCAGCTGGGTCATACAATTGGCCGGTAGAAGAATATATACCTAACTGACGGAACATTCCTTCCATTCCAAAGGTACGCGCCTCATCAGGGACAATTGGCACTATTCGCTCGCCGATGGCCTTGTCTTTACATAAAGTAGACAGTATTCGAACGAATGCCATCGTGGTTGATACTTCGCGATCTCCACTGCTCTTGGTCTGACTCTCGTAAGCTGACATAGCTGGCGCTTTCAACGCATAGCTTGTCGCCCTGCGCTGAGGAAGTGAGCCGCCCAATTGAGAGCGAACCCGAGTCATGTATTTGTATTCTAAGCTTTGCTTTGAAGGCTTATAGTAAGGAACATCCGCAAGATCTTTATCATCTACAGGAATCCCAAACCTATCTCTAAATTTCTTCAGCCCTTCTATGTCTAGCTTCTTAACCGAGTGGGTAGTATTTTGAGCTTCCGCTCCGCCGCCAAACGCGTAACCTTTAACCGTTTTTGCCAGAATAACGGTAGGTTTACCATTAGACTTGGCCGCTTGGGCGTAAGCGGCATACACTTTATATGGATCATGGCCGCCTCTATTGAGCGCCATAATATCGTCATCAGACAGATGCTCCACCATCTTCAAAAGCTCTGGACTCTTGCCGAAAAAGTGCTCGCGCGTATAGGCACCGCCTCTAGCTGCGTAGTTCTGATATTCTCCATCGACCACTTCATCCATTCTATCTTGCAAAATACCATCAGTATCTGCTTGAAAGAGAGGGTCCCAATGGCGCCCCCAAACAACTTTGATCACGTTCCAACCAGCGCCTCGAAAAATGCCTTCGAGCTCTTGAATAATTTTGCCATTTCCGCGAACTGGGCCGTCGAGTCGCTGCAAATTACAATTAACAACAAAAATGAGGTTGTCCAAACCCTCTCGGCCTGCCTTTGAGATTGCTCCAAGTGATTCCGGCTCGTCAGTTTCGCCATCACCTAAAAACGCCCAAACCTTACGGTCACTGTTATCCAGCAATTCGCGACTGCTGAGGTATTTCATGACATGAGCCTGATAGATTGCCTGTATCGGTCCTAAGCCCATAGATACCGTCGGAAATTGCCAGTAATCGGGCATTAACCATGGGTGAGGGTAAGAAGATAAGCCATCGCCGTTCACTTCTTGACGGAAATTATCTAGCTGTTCTTCTGTGATACGCCCTTCTAGAAATGAGCGAGCATAAATACCGGGAGACGAATGGCCTTGATAATAAATCAAGTCACCTTCATTTTTTTCACCTGGACCACGGAAGAAATAGTTAAAGCCAATGTCGTACAAGGTAGCCGATGAGGCAAATGTAGATATGTGGCCACCCAGACCGGAATCTTCTCGGTTAGCGCGCATAACCATTGCTAACGCATTCCAGCGAATAATGCCCCTGATCTGGCGCTCCATGAACATGTCCCCGGGCATTCGCTCTTCGCTAAGCGGGGAGATTGTATTGGAGTATGGCGTGTTTATCGAAGTAATGGGGGAGTAGCGCCCCGTCCTAATCGCTGTGTCGTTTAGCTGACTAATTATAAAATGGGCTCTGTCGATACCTTCTGCCTGAATAACTGAATCCAGAGCATCTAACCATTCTCGTGTTTCTTCTGGATTAGCGTCGTTTTGCGTAGCCATAATTGCTTCCCGTGCATACCAGGATCACTGGTAGAGCTTTATCTTTTGTAATTTAATTACAAAATTTAACAGATTTTACCGTATTCCTGCCGTTAGCTCCATCTAAACCGGGACTTTCATGTAGTAATACTACATAAAGTGGCGGCCCCGCAGAAAATGACGGCTTGCTGCTATTTTTTTTAAAATACAGCAACTTATGAAACTTATTACTTTCTTAACTCTAGAAGACGCCTCGAGCTTCGATGAGAAAACGATCAAAAACTACAATAAATTTACAAAAAAATTGAGTAAACAGCTATCTTCTATAATCCAAAAACAGTTATCAATGCCAAAACAGCAAGCCATATCGCTTGAGAACGCTCCAACAACGCCAGCAGCGCCTTGACTCTAGTTGCACCCCGAGCAATATCAGCCGATTTGCTACCCTTACCTGCTAAAACCGTGTCATCTTCATCGCTTGCAAAGCCCTGCATGGCGCAACCTGAGCTCGCATAGAGTAAAGCTGCGTTATCTGAGTCTAGCGAAAAGCTCCAGAATGATTCCTTAACACTTTCAAAGCATTGGACAAAATTCCCGGCCAATGAAAACGTTATTGCTAGCAGCCGCATAGGGGCCCATTCAAGCGCCCACACAAACACAGAAACAGTTTTTACTACCTGCGCAGTCTGATTTTCACTGTGACTGTCCCGAAGCTGATAGCTTACATAACTAAACAGCACAGCCAACGGCCCTGCAATCATGTACCAAAAAAACATCACAAACATTTTCTCAAAACAGCGGTAAATTAGCTGTCTACAAAAATAATCCAGCAACCCAGCCTGATCCTCCACTGCATTCAATTCAGACCCCGGTAGCGCTTGTTGCAGATACAGTTCTGCACCTTTCACGTCAGCATCATTCCATCTGGCAAGAAAGTCTGCTGCCAGTTTTCCCGGCTGCGTGCGATCAAAAGCAATAAGAAGCACTAAACTATGCAAAAGCATGGTGGGAATCCCAAACCCCATTCCACTTGCCAGAAATAACCCAGCAGCTACGATAAGCATTGGTATTGCATAAATTAGCAGGGCACTGCCCACCCAGCTAAATGCTGCGCTCTCTGTGGTTGCGGGCATGGCTGATTCGACACGACAACGAAAGCGGAAGAACCAACCATCATCAAAGCGATCGAAATCTTTCAACCAAAGATAGTTTGTCGTTAGGCAAATTAGGATAACTAGAAAACTCATGGCAGGGCTCGTTTACAAAAGACAAAACAGTTAATTAGCATGACAGCGCTTCGCGAAATTTCAGCCAGTCAAAATAAGGGCCAGGATCGGTCTTTCTGCCTGGCGCCACATCGCTATGACCAACAATTCGATCCGCATTAATGCGGGGAAACTCTTCTAGCAACAACTTTGTTACACGCAGCAATGATTGGTACTGCTCATCTGTAAATGGCTCAAAATCGGTTCCCTCAAGCTCTATCCCCACAGAATAATCGTTGCAATTTGGCTTGCCCCCAAACTTGGAATCCCCTGCATGCCATGCCTTTTTGCAAAAAGGTACGAACTGGGTGACCTCCCCGAGGCGGTCTATTAGCAGATGAGCGGAGACACGCAGTTCGGCGATCTCCTCAAAGAAAGGATGGGTCGAAGAATCAAGCGAATTACAGAAAAGCTGACCAACACAGCCTGTGCCATATTGACCCGGCGGTAGGCTGATATTATGGATAATGAGCAAATCGATAGCGTTCTCACCAGACCTATCGCTTTGATTAGGCGACTCAACATAGTTTGTGCCACCCAACAAACCTCTATTAATTATATCGACATCAGACATATAGAAAAACTTAACCTATTTAAAGCGCTTTGGCTTGAGAAATTTAGTCTACCATAGCCGATATAAGGGGATATAAGAGAAGGGAGGGAGGAAAACGCGCGAACACAGAGGGTTCGTAAGGAGAGTGTGTGAGACAAGTTTATGCAGTTTTGAATTTAACACAGTGGCCAAAAAAACAGCGCGGGAACTTTGAGATTATCAAGCATTGGATCTCGCTGCTTTAACGACATTGCCAGTGCTAGCCAGCTAAGTCTGATCTTTGGCCTGTGATCATCATATTGAATATCGTAAAAGCCAACATTCGCGCACAGCACTCGGCTATTATTATAGCTTGCTTCACTCTTAAATCGCGCCTGCTGCCGATTAACTACCTGATCTACCTCTGAAAATACTCTTCCAGCTGTGGGCTAGATCGGTGACGATGTTGAGTTTTTCACCACCGCCTAACAATTCTGCCAACTCACTTAGATCATCTTGGTGCAGTAATCGGCGACTGCAAGGACTGATAGAGGCCTCTTCAGCATGGGCTGCTGTTGTCTTTTCAATAGACTTGGTGATCTGCTTCGTCATTGCCTCATCAAACCCAAACATGTGACTTAACTGCGCTGAGGATTGCCTGTGTATCTTAGACTCGATACGAACCAGCTTGAAACCCTGTTCGATCTGATCCAGTAATAGCTTGTTCTCTTTTAGACCACTATTTGATCCTTGGGACGCCACCGCGGACAGCATGAGGGCACAGTATTTAGCCTCATTGCATTAGGCCCTCGCACGATCACTATTAAGGCCTACAACGGACATGACAGTTCGTCATTGGCCGCGAAGCATGCGTTCCATAAAAAGCGGCATTCGATAGGAATCACAAAGCTGTGAAATCAAGTCTGTGACCGTCTCTTTTATCGTGGCCGAAATTCTGTCGCCGGCCACGATAAAGCTAGCTCGCCGACTCTCCAAATCTGCTTTTGAGTTCGGGTTATGCTTCTTCTTTGTGCCAAATGTGCAAGACGACGAAACGAGCTAATCAATGAATTTATTATCGCTGGC
>JBLHVT010000151.1:0-5914 GCA_047628735.1 Glaciecola sp. | reverse complement strand
TCGTCATATCTCCAGAAAAGCATCAGGCTAATTCGTTAAACTTTTCTTATACGGCTGGGCCTAGCTGATCTTTTTAGAATTCAAGTCTGCGAGTCAGGGGTTGGGTGTTGTTTGCGAGCGATCAGACGCACAGTATTGTTAGCAAATAATATCTCGGCCCCCGACGGCCTGACTATGCCGCTAATTCAGGCCGCTAATTCAGGCCGCTAATTCAGGCCGCTAATCCATTACAAGAACATAATAACAATACTAACAACGTAGTATTAGAAATTTATCGCTGAATGTCTCGGCCTTGAGGACAGTGCTCGCCTGTTCTAACTAATGATAAATTAAGCCTCGATCCTAGTTTTTTTTTCGCCAAGCTCAGAATAGCTTTATTACTAGGGTCAAATTATTTTCACCACCATGGATAGAACGCTGGCATATCAGAGGATGCTTTGTCCGTATAGTTCGCTGGTCGCTTTTCTAGAAAGGCCTTAACTCCTTCTTTGCCGCTATTTTGTGATGCGTAGTAAATTGCTAGTGAGTCAATTTGGTGAGCTTCGAGAGGGCTCGGTAGGGCCGCATTGCGGTACATCATCTGACGGGTCAAGGCGATTGCAACAGGGCTATGCTGAGTGATGCGTTCCGCTATTGCATAGGCTTTATCTAAAAGCGATTCAGATGTCTCTACGGAGTTTAAGAACCCTTTGCGCTCTAGCTCGTCGGCTTTAATAAGGTCTCCACTGTAAACCCACTCGAGCGCTGTCCCCATATTCACGATACGAGGTAGGAACCAGGAAGAGCATGCTTCCGGTGTGATGCCTATTTTATTGAAAACAAAACCGACCTTCGCATTTTCCGATGCTAATCTAATATCCATGGCACAGGTCATGGTGGCTCCAATACCCACTGCAGCGCCGTTGATGGCAGCAATAACGGGTTTCTTGCAGTTAAAAATAGCAAGTACTACTTGGCCACCTGTGTCTCTAACCCCCTCTTCAATTTCTTTTTCATGCAGCCGAGTTTTCATGTCTTCAAGAGTAGGTTGCAGGCTCTCATCTAAACCGAAAACGTTGCCATCAATAGACAAATCCATGCCAGCACAAAACGCCTTGCCCGCACCGGTGACGACGATCGCGCGTATCTCATCATTGTCATTAGCCTGCTTAAAAACGGTGATAAGTTCATTGGCCATGTCGACTGTGAAGGCGTTTAACTGGTCGGGACGATTGAGTGTGACGGTTAGAATATTTTTTTCGATTTCATGACGTAAAGTGGTAAAGATCATACTTATACCTGATTTGGTTTAGGAGAAGGGTATCTGCTGATGGTCTGTTTAAGAGAATTATATAAGGTTGTTAAACTGTAGCTAACTTACGTCGATGTAATTCGATCTGGCCTTCTTGCAACATGTCTGTGAGATTTAAGCCCTCTTCTTGTCTAGTGACAGCGGCAATCGTTACCGATATGGGCACTTGCTCGCCGCTAAACGAAAAGGATTCCTCTTGCAGAGTTTTATTAATCCTCCTAATTACTACTTCGCAGCCTTTTTGATCTACCCCTGGAAGTAGCATTCCAAATTCTTTGAAACTCGTTCGTGCTAATACATCCTCGCTACGGCGACGGTCGTTTGCTATTAAAGAAAAATGTCTGAGCATCTCATTCGCAATATTAGTACCGAATTTTTTTACTACTTTATCCATGTCGTCAATTTCGATGGTAAGCAGAGACACGGGCTTGCTGTAACGCAGTGCTATGCCCATTACCCTTTCGCCAACTTCCAGAAAGGTTCGATGGTTAAGAATGGTGGTAATCGAATCAAAAATGGCGTTTTCTTGGTGTTCTAGATTGGTTTCTTCCACCGTCATTATGATGACAGTGAACGGGAATACGGCAGCGAAAAAAATCGCGCCAAGTAGGAAAATTGACGTGCCAATGTCGGTAGAATCCAGCGGTGCATCAGCGCGCAAGAACATCATCACCAGTCCTGCTACGGCGGTGAAGGAAGACAGTGCTATGGCCGTAAAAGCACCAAAATTTGGATTCATGCTCATTATTGGCCGACGCTTACGCGCTTGCTGAAGGCCCTTTGATATAACGTAAACATAGCTAATGTTGAAGATCACTATCATTACCGTAAAAACTCGGATTCGCCATATGGCTTCATCGCTAACGAGTGTGAAATAATAAATACCGGCGATTGTTAATAAGCACAGCGCAACTATTGTTATCACCAACGTCGACGATTCTTGATTCCAGAACTTGGCTAAACCGATAAGAAGTGGAACTGCGCCGAGCAGGACAAGGCAATTAGCCAGAAACACCGACACAATTGCCGGCCAGATGCCTTGTGTAGCGAGTAATAAAATGCCCGTGCTGGTAACGCTAAACGCGGCAGCAATGAGAAGCAGGCCAGGGACTTTTTTGTTTCCGGCCCAGTTTATAAAAAGTCCGGCAGCGGCTACCATTGAAACCAAAGCTAGTGCGGCTGTGAGTGCTAGGTTTTCCATAGGGGTTGCTTAAATCGCCTCTGCAGACTTAAGGTTTTTAATGTCCGATTCGCTGAAACCCCAGTCTTGCAAAATGGATTCTGTATGCTCGCCTGCAATTGCCGCCGGTGATTGAACTTGCCCTTGTGTCCTGCTGAATCTTGGCGCGGGTGCTGGCTGCGTTACTCCATCAATGTCGATAAAGGTATCGCGGGCTTTGTTATGAGGATGAGCCGGCGCTTCTTTTAAATCAAGAACGGGGGCGAAGCAAACGTCGGTGCCCTCCATTAAGTCGCACCAAGCAGCTTGAGTCTTGGTTTTAAAAAGATCGGTAAGCTTGCCGCGCAGTTCTGGCCATTGTGATTGGTCTTGCTGTGCCAAAAAAGCTTCATCAGTGATACCGCATTTCTGAAGTAACAGTGCGTAAAACTGCGGTTCAATAGAGCCGATGGAAATGTACTTGTTATCGCTACACTCATAGCTGCCATAGTAATGTGCGCCACCATCGAGTTTGTTGCTGTAGCGGTTAGTGGTCCACATATTCATTGCCATGAGACCGTAGAATGGGCTTAACAGACTTGCGGTACCGTCGGTCATGGCTGCATCTATTACTTGGCCTTTGCCTGATTTCCCTTTCTCTATAAGCGCTGCAAGCATGCCGGTAAGAAGGTACATCGCCCCGCCGCCAAAATCGCCAACCAGGTTTAACGGAGGCGCGGGCGGACGATCTGAATAGCCCATGGCGCCTAGTGCGCCGCCAATAGAAATATAATTGATATCGTGCCCAGCCGTTTGCGCGAGCGGGCCGGTTTGTCCCCAGCCTGTCATGCGCCCATATACCAGACCTGGATTGCGTTCGAGGCAGATGTCCGGTCCCAGGCCAAGCCTTTCCATTACACCTGGCCGAAAGCCCTCAAGAAGCCCGTCGGCACTGGCGATTAGTCGTAGAGTTGCGGCAACTGCTGCCGGGTTTTTTAAATCTAGAGCGATTGATTTACGGCCGCGATTGAGAACGTTAGCTGCATGCCCCGTACCTTTGTGGCTAAGTCGGTCAATACGAATAACTTCCGCGCCCATGTCGGACAGCATCATGGCACAAAATGGGCCAGGCCCAATGCCAGCCATTTCTACAATACGTATTCCCTCAAGCGGTCCCATGCAGATCCCTCAATTTATTGTCTAAACGTCAGATAGTAAGGGATACAGGGCGAACAATAAACTTAATCGGCTGGTAATTTGCCTGAATTGGCGTTGTTAAGGTTAAATTTGATTGGTTTCACTTTTGCAATTGATCAATTATGCTTGGATGTCTTATTTGCCACAAAAACAACTACAGCGAGATTCCTTCATTATGGATTTAAAAGGTAAGACAGCTTTTATCACTGGCGGCGCTTCAGGCCTTGGTTTGGCGACAGCCGAGAATTTTATTGCAGCCGGCGCCAATGTCCTGCTGTATGACTTAAACGCTGAGCAACTCGAGCAGCAAGCGGATCGCCTTGGTGCCAGCGCGGCATGGTATGCCGGAGACGTTGCTGATGAAGATGCCGTTGCTGCTGCCGTGGCTAAGGCCAAAGAAGTGTTTGGCACTATTCATATCAATGTGAACTCTGCAGGTATTGGCGGCGCGTCGCGCACCGTTGGAAAAAACGGACCGATGCCACTGGCCAAATTCGAGCATGTCGTCAGAGTGAACCTTATAGGGACATTTAATGTGCTTAGGTTATGCGCGCAGGTGATGCAAACCAACGATGTGCAAACAGAAGATAACGAGCGAGGCGTGATTATCAACGTCGCTTCTATTGCCGCTTTCGACGGTCAAACCGGGCAGGCTGCTTATGCCGCTTCCAAAGGTGGCATTGTGGCAATGACTTTACCCATCGCCCGAGATTTGGCGAAGCGCGGAGTCCGCGTTATGACTATCGCACCAGGGGTTTTTGAAACACCACTGCTTGCGCAAGCGCCAGATGAAGTGCGCGACCCTTTGATTGCCATCACTCAGTTTCCGAAACGCTTAGGCAATCCAGCCGAGTTCGCAGAAGAAGTGGCTCATATTGTGAACTGCGGCTATCTTAACGGAGAAACGATTAGACTCGACGCTGGTATAAGAATGCCAGCGCTGTAGGCAGTGCTATTACAGAATGAACTGCTACACAAAGAACAGTTTTTATAAAGTAAGATCCACAATACTATTTAAAACTAGATTGAATCAGACGAGAGGAATTATAGATGGCCGATGCATATATCGTAGGCGCTGTTAGAACGGCGACTGGCAAGCGCAAGGGTAGGCTTAGCGGGATTCACCCCGTTGATTTGGGCGCGGCGGTGATAGACGAGCTGGTCGATAGATCGGGCATTCCAACCGGTGCTGTTGATGATGTTATTTTTGGGGTGGTTAGCCAGATTGGGGCACAGGCTGGAAATTTAGGCCGAAATGTATCCATGGCGTCCAAGCTTGATTTAGAAGTGCCAGGTACAACTGTCGATCGACAATGCGGGTCGTCATTGCAAGCGATTCAATTTGGTGCTCAAGCTGTTATGTCAGGAACTCAAGACGTTATCATCTGCGGCGGTGTTGAGGCGATGAGCACGGTGGAAATCGGTTCAAATATTCGCGATGGTTTGGCACACGGTAGAGGAGTACCTAAAGGGGAACGTCTTGAGGTTCAGTATCCCGGGATTCAATTTAGCCAGTTCGATGGTGCCGAGTTATTAGCCGAAAAATACCAAATAACACGAAACGATCTCGACTCTTTTGCTCTTCTTAGTCATCAGCGTGCTGCAGCAGCCACCGATGCAGGGTACTTTAAACAAGAAATTTTACCTTTGAAGATTCATTTGGAAGATGGCAGTGACGATGTTCACGTTAAAGACGAAGGAATCCGCGTTGGGGCATCGCTAGAAGGGCTTCAAGCACTAAATACTTTGCGTGAAGGGGGTGTTATTACTGCTGGTTCGGCTAGTCAAATTAGTGATGGCTCGGCTGCAATTATGGTCGCCAATGAGTCGGCAGTTAAGGCTTACAATCTGCCGGTTCGCGCGAAAATACACTCTCTTGCTGTGGTCGGCTCTGACCCGGTTATTATGTTAGAAGGGCCAATACCTGCCACCCAGAAAGTGTTAGCAAAAGCGGGTTTAAAGATAGAGGATATTGACCTTTATGAAGTTAACGAAGCTTTTGGCTCAGTGCCGCTTGCTTGGGCAAAGGCAATGAATGCCGATTTGAATAAGTTGAACGTGAATGGTGGAGCTCAGGCACTTGGCCACCCGCTGGGAGCAACAGGTGCTAAATTGATGACCACTCTCGTTCATGAGCTGGAGCGCCGACAAGCAAAATATGGCCTGATAGCTATTTGTGAGGGCGGTGGTACCGCCAATGCGATGATTATAGAGCGCATGGATTCGGTTCAGGGCTAAGTCCCTGAGTTAAGCTCCTGACCTAAGCT
>JBLHVT010000150.1:0-5964 GCA_047628735.1 Glaciecola sp. | reverse complement strand
AGTTATAACTATCAAGAAAGGGGGCTTAATACCCTCGTGATGGCGCCAGAATTAGATAACCGATATGGTGTTGGCAAGGTAACTTCGCGGATTGGGCTTGAGGCTGAAGCAACGACGTTTAAGCCTGACATTGATCTCTACCAGCTGATCCACCAAAAACATCAACACAAAGCGCTCAATTGCATACTTATTGATGAGGCTCAATTTCTTACCAAAGATCAAGTTTTTCAACTTGGCGACGTCACCGATCGCTTAAAGATACCAGTGTTGGCCTATGGGTTAAGGACAGATTTTCAGGGTGAGCCTTTCGAAGGCAGCAAATATTTGCTGGCATGGGCTGATAACTTAAAAGAATTGAAAGCTATCTGCCACTGTGGCGGGAAAGCTACTATGGTTGTGCGTCTGAATGAAAACGGGGACCCAATCCGTGAAGGCACGCAGGTCCAAATTGGGGGAAATGATAGCTATATTTCTATGTGCAGAAAGCATTTTAAAGAAACCTTTTACCCAGAGCCCACTTAAATCAGCGACTAGTCATCACTCTCAAGCTTAGTCATCTGTTCTCCACAGCAAATTTCTTGATGAGCCATGCCATCCTGGCAAGGGCAGGGCTTTTGGTAAAGTAACTGCGCACCACAGCTTTCACATTGATACTTCTCACCTACTTTTCTTGACATGATCAACACTCCTTTAGAAGTTCTGTTCTAGAACCCTAGTTTAGTGTGAGCGGTAAGATTAAAGTTGATTAATATCAATAAAAATGGGACTGCTTAAGCCTATGTGGCCGCAACTAGCGGAGTAAATTTTAAGAGAGAACTGCTTCACCATACTTGGCTTAAAGCTATCACTTTAAAAGAACTATTTTGCAGCCAACAACCCCTGCTAACTACTCAGAAATTGTCCGCAATCAGCCAACTGAAGAACTGATGTCCTTTGCAGAGACGAAACGCTGCCTACGCAGACGCCAACGTAAGAACCTTCGCAGTGCCAGTGCAAGCCCGGTCCACACCATAAAGGCGGCGGCAATTGCAGCCATCCCAGCGACGGTTTGCCCGCCAATCCCAAACGCTTCGCCGGTGTGAAGATAGCGCATCCACCTTCTTGCTTTATAACCAGAGGTGAGGCTCGCAAATGGTGCCCAACTGACAGTCTCTCCAGTCACTCGATCCAGTGTCAGAGTGTGGCGTTTTTGAGGTTCGCCGCCGTTGCCCTCATCGATCGTGAAAACCGCGTGCCTAGCGCCTGCATCTGGCAATGCCAGGGTAAGTGTTTGCCAGTCATTTCCATACGGCTGCGCCGTGGCGAACAATTTATCAATACTAAGAGCACGCTCCGATGCCGACAGGCTTGGTGTTTCTATCTGCACAGACTGCCCTCGCACTGGTGGTGCTTCTCCGGCGAGGCGATATACCAAGTCAATAGCCCAGCTGTAGTGAAACACTGGCGCGGTAGAAATTATCACCAATAGGGGTATTGCCGCCCAGAATCCGAATACATGGTGCCAATTGAAATCTCTAGCTGCTGAAGTCATATTGAGCGGATTAAAAAAAATGCGCACTTTTAATGTGGACCAGGTGATTATTCTAGGTAACCACAGATACATGCCGCCGAGTAGCAGGAACAAAAATATCAGATTGCTTGCGCCTGTTATATCCCTTGCCATATCTCTGTTCTCACCGGTAACCGTAAACCAGCGGTGCAAAGTTCTCACCCAGCTAAAAAACTTGCTGTAACTGTCGGCATGAAGTGGGTAGATCTCAGCGCTGTAAGGATTTAAAAACTGGGTTTGAGAGCGGCCCATTCTAACCGTCAAGGGAGCGGACTCGTTAAATGCCAATTGCACACTGGTGGCAGTGAAACCTTCTTCGGCGTTAGCCACGGCCAATAAGTCTTCAAGGGGGAGCGTATCGGCTCCGGCTTCTGGCTCTTGAAAGTAACTTCGATCTTCCCATGCCTGAATCTGTCGCTCGTAGGTAAGGACAGTGCCTGTCACAGACATCATTAGTATCACCAATCCAGCTAGCACTGCGCTGCAAAGATGCATCCAGAAGAAGGTCTTCCTAATCATTAGAGGCGTTACCTAGTCTACAAACAAATGCAGATGATAATCATTCTCAATTGCATTTGCAAATCTGCTGCGCCTTCATCAGCTCCACCTGTGGCCATAAATTCAGATGGCAATATGCGCTAATCCATACCCGCTTGCCCTCGAACATAGCGCGCAGCTTGCTCATGAGTACCGAACCAAACCCCATCCTTGGCCTTTATATGTTTAATCAGCCCCTCTAGAGCCACAATTCTCGAGCGATGCCCACTGACATGTGGGTGCATTGTCAGCGAGAACATAGTCCCTTCTTCCCAGGCCTTATCGAACTCATCAATCCATACTTGCATAACATCTCGAGGATTCATGTAACTGTTACCGCGGGGGTTAAACAAAGGTGCATCATCTAAAATCCAATCCACGGGAAGCTCTACCAAGCCTGTTGCTTCTCCATTTTGCACTAACTCGTAAGGCCTATCGTCGTGCATTAAAGAACTTTCGTACAAGAATCCCATCTTACGAACGATTGTGAGTGTGTTTGGACTATGGTTCCAAGAAGGCGCCCTATAGCCGACCGGCCTATTACCAGTAATGTTTTCTATTTCATCCGTCGCTTTTTGTAGCAAGCGCTCTTCTGTGGCTGCATCTAGCGTGGTATTCAATTCATGAATCCAGCCATGCACGGCGATTTCATGCCGGCCTGAGGCCTTAATAATTTGCGCTTGCTGCGGCGCTATTTTTAGGCTCCAAGCGGGAAAGAAAAAAGTTGCGGGAATCTCTTCTTTATCAATTAAATCTAGAATTCTTGGCAATGCAACTCTATGGCCATATTGACCTTGTGACAATGGCCCGATGCTAATCTCCCCAGTCCTCAGACCCATGACAGTTTCATTATCAACATCAAAGGACAATAGCACAGCAACTCGGGCGCCATCTGGCCAACTTTCAGGATTTAGGTTTCTGCCGGCGCGCACTTGATTTACCGCACCTCGAACAAACTCTTCTGACCAATCCCAAGGTGCGGCGAGGTCTTGGGATTGCGAATTTAAGTCGGCTGGCAGCTGACAGGCAGTCAATGTCAAAACACAGAAAAGAGTAAGAAAAAGAGAAGGATGGTAAAAACGAGGAGAAAAATTCATAACATAATTCCAAACAATAAATGCGCAGACTAGGATTTTATGGCTGAAAAGTCTATTACAAACAGTGCGCCTTTTTTGTGCGCGCCCTAGCTTTAAAAAAGCCAAATTATGCTTAAGAGTCTGCAGCCTTAAAGCAAGCCGATTTTAGGCTAAAGACGCCAGCACTAAAGACAGTGCCCATTATTGCTTCGGCATTATTTTCTGCAAAAGGATTGGCGGCGCCTAGCGCGTCTTAGATCCTGAGCTATTGCTTGCTACTCCATGGCGAGAAGAATACCTCTGTCTATCACTATAAGATTAGTCATTAAAAGACGCGCTCAGCCATTAAGCCGTCTGGCATCCACGTAAACTGCGCCTAATTCGCTGCCTTGATTATTGAAAATACTTATTGCGCTAAAGAAGGCACTCAACATTCAAATTGGGATATCCAGTTTAATTTGGCTTCTTTGAGCGAAAAGTTAATTCAGCATGCATTTTAGTGATAAAGACCACAACATCGCGGCTTAGGCCTTAAACGTAAAGACGTGCAGTAAAAAAGCGGCAGCCCCCCCAGAGCGCGCCCGCTGGTCACTCACCAGCCTACCGCATAGGCCGCTCTTCTCGGGTCAGCGCCAGCGGTTATGGTTCCAAATTCTTGATTTTTAAGAATAGCCTGAATGCTACCAAGAGAAAATGAAGGCGCCAGCTCAACTTGATGACCCCTAGCCCTTAAGCCTTCAAATTTCTCAACAGAAACTCGGTCTTCGATTCGCATTGTGATAACAGCGTCTTCTTTATAGTAATTTGGGCTAGCAAACAAACTAAACCTCGGCGCTTCAATGGCAGCTTGAACTGACATTCCGAAATCTAGGATGTTCACTAATACTTGAAACTGAGTTTGACCAATTGTCTCGCCGCCCGGAGTACCTAAGGCCAACACAAACTCTCCGTCTTTCAAAACTACCACCGGTGAATTATTCAAAATAGGCACTTGCCCGCCGCGCGCGTAATTTATATCTTCTGGATACGGAGACGTTGAGCCAATGCGGGTACCATTATTAAAAGTCAGCCCTGTCTTGCCCACCACAACACCGGTACCAAAAGCCCCCCCATGAGTCGGAGTTACCGCTACAACATTGCCCTCACGATCCCGAATAGAAAAACTTGTCGTACTCCCAGGATAAGAAGGCTCCCTATTTGCTGCAATTTGCGACAGCGGTAGTCGGTGAGTTCTCGTCGCAGCACTTTTTTCATATCCTTCAGGCTCTCCGACCGCTGGATAGCCACCGTGCTGCCCCATGTCTATCAACTCCCGCCGCTCGGTCGCATACTCATCACTAAGCAAGCCAGAAATAGGCATTGTATAAAGCGAAGGGTCTGCCACAAAATGGTAAATATCGGCTTTCGCTAACTGAATAGCTTCAGCAAGAAGATGGGTGACCTGTGGCCCCTGTCTATCCATTGCCTGCAAATCATAGCCTTCCACCAGCTTCAGTTGCATCAGTACTTCCAAACCACCGCGAGAGGATGGCGATGACGAATAAATATCATAGCCGCGATACTTGATATGCACAGGATCAGTCCATTTAGCTTCATATCGACTAAAATCCTCTTTTTTAAACAACCCCCCTGCCTGCTCATAAAATTTAGCCATTTCATTAGCAATATCCCCTTTATAGAACCGGTCTGATGACGCTTGTAAGGCATCGTGTCGACTAGCCCCTTGAGATAGAGATTGAGTTTCCGCTTCTACTAGCTTTTTAAAGGTTGCAGCCAAGTCAGGCATTTTAAATAGCTGACCGGCACTAGGCACTGCTCCGTTGGGTAAGAAAACTGCTGAACTGCTAACAAACTCATTAAATAGTTCGCGAGAACTGGCAATACTTCTCACCACTGAATCCTCAATTGGGTGCCCATCTTGTGCGTAGGCAATGGCTGGCGCGATTACCTGCGCCAGTGACATAGTCCCAAAGCGCTGTAGCATTGAAACCCAGCCACCAAAAAGCCCTGGCACAACGCCCGCCTTAATGCCCTTGTCTAGTTCTTCTGGTTTTAGTAATGCGGCATCCAGTGCTAATGGCGCGGCTCCAGTTGCATTAAGAGAATGCACAATGCCAGTGGCTTGGTTAAAGTAAGTCACGAACCCGTTGCCGCCGGCGCCCGACATTTGAGGTCTTACAACATTTAAGGTGGCAAGCACTGCAACTGATGCATCTATTGCATTACCTCCTTGCATCAAAATTTGCAGCCCGGACATGGCGGCTAGCGGATGACCGGCGGTAACCAGTCCATTAGCACCTGGGACTTCTGGTCGATGGGTCTGACGGTTGCCACCCATCTGCAGTGGATAGGCGCTTTCCTGCGCATAAGTTGACGGCCCCGCAGAAACCAATAAGGCAAGTAGCAGCAACAATCGTCGACTGGAGCAAAGAGCTCGAAAAATTCCCGACAACAAACTCGCTTGCGAAGCTTTATTCATCATTTTATACACAACAACTCCCCGACCACATTTAGACATGACTTGGATAATCAACAACCGCCGCACCGTATCTGGGCATTTCAGCAGCGCGCAGATAGAACGAATTCATCATAAACCGATTAAGGTCTTTTTGCTAAGCGCAGGATTTACTTTAATTTGCGTTGATCTGTACTTGAGGCATCTATAGATTGACTTTAATCACCGAACTCAATAGCTCAAGCAACTACTCAACCAAAGTCGAATTGGGGGGACGTTTTTGGAGTGTTTACTCAAACTAATAGTGAACAGTGTTGACTCGAATAAAGAGTTGGCTGCGAGTTAAC
>JBLHVT010000149.1:0-6040 GCA_047628735.1 Glaciecola sp. | reverse complement strand
TACGCCAATAACCGTGCTGAGTTGTCGCACGAACTGACAAGAGCCAGGGAGCTGGGTATGAGGAAGTTTAAATCTATGGCGCAAGCACAGCGGTTGTAGAGTGCGCACGCTGGCGTATACAGTTTATTCAATCTTGGGCGCTGCTTAGCGTCAGCTGAAAGCTATCGGTATTTTCGGCTGGGGCCTTCGCTGTTTGGGAAAGGCAGCGGCGATATAGAAGTAGCTTATGGCGCATTTCGCCGGTTTTAAGAGTTCACTTGTCAATACCGATTAAACTATTAGTGTCCCGATGCTGCTGCAGATTTAGTAGTTTAGACAGGCTGCCTGCTCTAGAGTAGGCTATAGGTGCTTCACTTGAAAATTATTGTCTAGGAACGTTTGAACATAACTAACTGCCTAGTCTACTAACGGGTAAGCGCGTCTAAAACTAAATTTTATAAAGAGGAGAACAGATAATGGCCAACGACACAAACTACAAAAAAAGCAAAATTGGCGATCATGCGCTTAGGCCTGAAACAATGATGATGTCTTATGGTTATGACCCGCAACTCTCAGAGGGCTCTGTTAAGCCACCTGTTTTCTTGACGTCTACATTTGCCTATCAAACTCCAGAAGAGGGCGAGGAGTTTTTTCATATTATGGCTGGAAGAAAGCCCGCTCCAGCAGGCAGTGTTGGTGGCTTAATTTATAGCCGTTTTAATCATCCTAACGTTGAAATTATTGAAGATCGTTTGTCCCTTTTTGAAGGTTCAGAATGCTCTGTAGTGTGTTCTAGCGGCATGGGTGCAATAAGTGCCATCTTGTTTGCTTATTTGCGTCCCGCCGATATAATCGTTCAAAGTGCCCCCTTGTATGGCGGCACCGAAACTCTTATTCGCAAATTACTGCCGCAATTCAACATTGAAACTGGTGAATTTCAAGATGGATTAAACGAGACAGGCATGCTGACCTCATTACGTGAAGCTAGCAAAAAAGGCCGTCTTGCAATGGTCTTTGTTGAATCGCCCGCAAACCCAACAAACTCTTTGGTCGATTTTGAAGCGCTAAACCGCGTGCTAGATATTATTGAAACAGAAACCGGCCTTCGTCCAATCAGTGTTTGTGACAACACTCTTATGGGTCCGGTTTTTCAGCAGGTTGTGCCTCAAGGTATCGATATGGCAATGTACTCGCTAACTAAATATGTGGGCGGTCACAGTGATCTTGTTGCTGGTGCGGTTTGCGGTAGCCGTGAAATGCTGCGTCCGGTCCGCGCCACACGCGGCACTTTGGGCCTTAACCTTGACCCGCATACAAGCTGGATGATTTCTCGCTCACTTGAAACCTTAAGCATTCGTATGGAGCGTTCTGCCGACAGCGGCCGTAAAGTGGCTCAATGGATAGCCGACAACACCTATATTGCGGCAAAAGTACTGCATCCCGACTTCATTAAAGACACGGCTTATCAAGCTGTTTATAAGCGCCAATGCTCCGGCCCTAGCTCAACATTTTCCTTCGTATTGGAGGTATCAAAAGCAGACGCTTTTCGCCTGATCAACAATTTTACTATTTTTAAATCGGCTGTTAGTTTAGGGGGCAGCGAAAGCCTTGTGTGTCATCCTGGCAGCACAACTCACTCGGGCGTAGCAGCAGACTTACGTGTTAAATTTGGGGTAAGCGACGGTCTTATTCGCCTTTCAATTGGCTTAGAGCATCCAGATGATCTAATTGCCGATCTGGATAACGCATTTCGCGCAACTTTCATCGATAAATAAGCGGCGCGTAGAAAGCGCCGCATCTGTTTAGACACAAATCTATTACACCACTGGCGAATGGCTTTATAGCTGACTGTGATGCGCCGCTGCGTCAGCAAGTCTTCGACGTCGCGGTGACTCGGATTGAATCGAGGGTGGAGCCAAGGGCAGACTAAATGATTTCAGGTGGGAATCGGTGACGCTTGACCCTTTTTGATTGGGTCATACGCCAGAGCCTGACAGATTGTGAGTTAACTTGTCAGCACCCGTTTATCTGACCGAATACCGAACCAATGTCGGAATCGAACATTCAATTTAAAATTTTGTGGGGAAGAGTGAGGAACTCACAGCCAATAGCGCACGTTAGCAATTGGAAGTGATTGAGCAGAGTACTCAATATCCTCGTGTCATTGGCTCGACCGCGTGTCAGAAGATCGTTCTTCCGACGCACCGTGCCGGCCATTCCGGCAGCATGAATTGAGACCACCTAATTTTGGTCTGCATTTGCCTAAAAAGTGACTATTCAACCTCAAAGTAAGGGCTCTTCTCACTGGAGAAGAGAGCACCCTCTTATGCGTAACAACACAAATAGGACAAAAGTCATAAGAGAAAAGGTGACTTTCGGCACTGTGCAGGGTCAAGGCTTATGGCCAATATTATAGCCCATACATACTGTTGGTGAATTAGCATTCCGGCAATTTTGAGAACCGCCATTTTTACCAAGGAGACTCTCCATAATGAAACGACTTCTGAATTTTACGTTCACCGCTCTCATCTTAGCTATGGCAGGGTTAGCCAATGCTGGCGAAAGAGTGGGCGATTTTGCTTTAATAGATCATCTGGGTGGTTTTCACCAAATGTCTTGGTATGACGACAACAGCGCGATCGTAATTCTCTCTGTTGCGATAGGGACAGAACTTCCTAAAGAAAGCTTAACGACTCTAACTGAACTTCAGACCAAATATGGCGAGCAGGGTGTCGTATTTTTCGGCATGAACCCAGGGCTGCAAACTGACAGAGAACTGGTAAAAGCAGATATCGCTGAAACCGGGCTCAATCTGCCAGTGCTGATGGATGATGCTCAATTGGTCTCGGAATTGCTGGGCCTAACACGAATCGGCGAGGCAGTAATTTACGACCCGAAAAATTTCGATTTGCTCTATCGGGGTGCTATTCGAGCAGATATGGATCGGATACTTGAGCAGGCACTAAATGGTGAAGAGCTAAATCTGGTCAGTACCTCAAGCTTGGGGCAAGCTATTGACTATGCTAGATCAACTCAAACTTCTGCAGTGTCCTATGTGAACGATGTCGCACCCATCGTTGCAGAGAACTGCGCGAGCTGCCATAGAGATGGAGGTATTGCGCCTTTTGCAATGGATAGTCATCTTACTTTGCAAGGCTGGTCGCCAATGATTAAAGAAGTCGTCATGACCAAGCGGATGCCACCTGGGCAAGTCGATAATAAGGTTGGCCATGCGATAGCAGATGCTATGAATCTTACTGATGAGGAGATGCAAAAATTAGTGCATTGGATCGATGAAGGGTCGGTTATTGACACAGCAGATGATCCGCTCGCTGCACTCATCTGGCCTGAGTCTAAGTGGGAACGTGGAGAGCCAGACTTTATTGTGGCGGTTCCACCACAATCGATTCCCGCAACTGGTATTGTTGAGTATTTGGATGTTGTAGTTGATCTTGGCCTTGACAGAGACGTCTGGGTCAAAGGCAGTCAGATCATTGCAGGCGAACCTTCCACTCTTCACCATGTACTAACTGGTGTGATTCCCCCGGAAGGCAGAAAGTCACAACAAGAAATATTCATGCAAATAGTAAATTCATTGCCTCCCGAGAAGGCTCGGCCGATTCAACAACAGTTAATGGCGGCGGTAACATCAGGTGCAGGGATAAATTTCAATCAGCTGTTGAATTCCCTCCCGCCGGAAGCGGATATCAGCGCTTTATTTAGCGGTTCACAAGACGCCGATTCGGCATCGATAGCAGGCTATGCCTCTGGGGCAAAAGGGTTATGGAACGACCCAGGAGTTGGCGGCCTTCTGCGGGCAGGCTCCAGCCTCGAGTTACAATTGCACTATACGACAGTAGGCAGAGAACTCACTGACGCTTCTGAGATTGGAATCTGGTTATACCCTGATGGCGAAATACCAACGCAAAGGATGTCTGGTGCTATAGCTAACAATTTCAACATAGACATTCCCGCAGGTGCCAAAGATCATGAAATGGTAACGGAAGTCACCGTTCATGAAGATGCCTATCTGGAGTCGTTCTTACCTCACATGCATTTTCGAGGTAAGCGAATGCGCTTTAATGCTATCTATCCTGATGGCAGCGAAGAGCTGTTGTTGTCCGTTCCCAATTACTCGTTCAATTGGCAGTTGAATCACCGTCTTGAAGAACCCTTATTCGTACCAGCTGGGACAAAGATTCAAGCCATCGGGGCGTTTGATAATTCACGTCAGAATGAATACAACCCCGATCCTGACTCAGAAATTTTCTGGGGAGAGCAAAGTTGGCAAGAAATGTTCATGGGTTTTTACACGTGGAAGAACGTTGACCAAAGTGGTTCTGAGTAAACTTGTAGTAATGATTTTTAAAACTTTCATAATCTAAAACTTAATGGATTTCAAGTAAACCAAGGCCAGCCGATGTCAATGATACACGGCCGGTGCTTGGCTAGTTTCCTTGAAACTCGCTTGCCCATACTTTTCTCTTGCTGCTATTTTTCAGCTAGCGAAGAAGGTGGTTTCTAGACTGGAGAGTTGACGTCAATACTTCCGCCATCCCATTCGCATAACTTTGAGTAATTTACTATGCAAAAAGTTATAGCCCTTAAAATTTTGATTGCCATGTCTTGGCTTCTGTTAAGCGGTCCCTTTTTGCCAATCTTTGAGACGAAGTAGAACATGGCTATGCCGATAGCAACGGTGTCGAGATTCACTATGCGGCTGTTGGTGAAGGACCACTGGTCGTTATAATTTACGGCTTTGCGGACTATCGGTATTTTCGGCAGCGTGGCTTTGCGTCTTGGGAAAAGGCAGTGGGGATATAGAAAGGCCTAATCGGGTTTTTTCTAGATTTCGGTGGTTAACTTTTAAATACTAGCAAATCATTTCGCGGCCTACCTTTGACTCTTTTTTTTAAGACCCGCAGCTCTATGAATTAAATACGAGGCGGTGGCTTCGAGGGGATCGCGACCAAGGACGGCTGTCGCTGCGGGATGAAAGCTGGAAACTGGGTTCAGGTCGATGAAAACGGGATTGTCGTTTTGATCCAGAAGGTACTCGACTGCGCCTAGCTCCATTCTTGCGGCCTGTAGAATTTTTTTGACGGACTCGGTCACCTTTGGGGCAATTTCGCGAGGAGGCCAGAGGGTGACATCCGATTCCGGGTGAGCCAGGCAGTAGTTGAACTCGTCAGCTTGAAGCGGTGAGCTGGCTTCGTAAAGGATGTCAAAGCCGAGGACTTCGATCCGGTGGACGCAGCCGTCTGCGGCGGTTAGCATCTCTTGCTCAATCCAGCCTTCTTCTCGACTGAAAAGTCCATCCGGGGCGGATTCGCCGTCTTCAAGCGCCCGAATCCCTCTCCCAAAACCACCTGCAGGAGGCTTGAGAAGGACAGCTTGTCCATGTATGGCGCGTCCGCCGGGAACGGCGGGGTACGTTTGCGGCGTACGCACTGCGCACTCGGTAAAAAGCTTGGCTTGAGCCAGCTTACTGTAGCCGATCTGGAAGCAGAGTGATCCGTTGATCACAGATCTACCCTCGGCCTCCCAGGTTCGCAAAGAATGGGTGATCCTATCCGCCCGAGCCTTATCCCGCTCAGCAAGAAGGGAGGATACGCGGTTGACGATCAACCCATCCGCTACGATCTCCTCCGGATCATCAGTGACTTGCACTTTGATGCCTCTCGCCTCTAAAAGGTCAACGAGGGGGCGAACCCATTCTGGGATATCTGTGAGAATTAAAATAGACATTGACTAGTATCCGGCTGGCTGAGGTAAAGATCCCTGTGCCTGCCTAGCAAGGGGCGTGCGAGGTTGTGCGCGGGTTGCGGCTCGGGCAACAAATGGTGGTTGACGTTTCATGAGACTGAGATGCATGCATTTTTTTACCATATTAATCGCGTATGTTCTAGGGGCTGTTGACGTTTCATTACATCGGCAGTCATAAAAAACCACAAGCTAAGGCGACGACGGGTATTGACGAGTTAACTGCCATTTTGCTGTGTTGGTGTAGAAGACAGCCTGCACTGCAGCGGGGCATCACCGTCAGCTATGAAGCCATTCG
>JBLHVT010000148.1:0-6059 GCA_047628735.1 Glaciecola sp. | reverse complement strand
CTTTCGTAACCTTGCGTGCCGTGGCTTTGGCAGCATTGATCAATCCCAATTCTTTCAGCAGCGATTGGGCGTGTTTAAATGCTTTGGTCGTTGTGGACAGCGTGCGCTTCTCAATGTTTCTAGACTTGGCAAACTTCAGCAAGGTGAACTTGCAGCGGCCTTCCTTTAATACCGTGCGAAGCGACTGTTTAAAACCGTCGGTACCGATGTAACTGCCAGCTATTTCATACTGCTTTTCTTTATCGATTTCACTTTCATCAATAGTAAGCCAAGCACCGCGGTTAGAGTGACATAGCACGCTCATCACAAACCAGCGAGACTGCTCTAACATGGTGTTCTGACCCAAACTTGTCTCTATTTTTTCCACCAAGGCTTCAATGTCGGGGAAGTCAGACACAACCACGCCCAAGCTTTCAGCAAAAGCTCTCTGGTTGTCTGAAATAGCGCTATCTGATTTTGAATCCTGAGCCAAAATTAACCTTAAAAAATGAATGAACCAGTTTTTAAATAGTGAATTACGTTATCAATCACTTCATTGTTTCTCATCATAAATGTATGAGTCACAGGCAGAACCATATGAGCATTCATGCCATTTACCTTGGTGCTTTCAACCGACACGATGCTATCGTTTTCACCCTCAATAAAAAGCAGACTCAAAGGATTGATATTCGTGTTACCGGCGATGACGCCGAGGTCGAATTCTACCGGACCCAAGGAATCAGGGATATGCCCCTCGCCACTTCCTAAAGCGATACCTGTCGGACCGCCGAATAATTTAAACCCAGGGACCGCAAGCATTCCATTAACTATTTCGCTGCCTTGATTTGGTGGGCCGAGCATAACTACCCTCCCCAAATTTTCAATAATATTTTTCTCAAGATAGTAGCGAACTAATATTCCCCCTAGTGAATGGGTGACGAAATGAATAGTCTCTACCTCCTCACACCCCATAATTCCGCGATTAACAGCATCGCGGGCCAGTACGTCAATGGTATGCTTGCGCGAAGGATAGTTGATGCTTACCGCGTTGTATCCGGCTCTACCGAGCTTAATTTCCAACTCTCCCATCGAATTAGAAACTCTAGCGAGTCCATGAAGCAAAACCACACACTCCTGTGATTCGGCTGTTGCAAGAGGGCTAAGAAACGAAGCACATAGAGAAATATAAACTAGGATTTTCATTTTCAGCCCCTATCTCCGTCTTTATCTCTATTTGCACCGTCACCGTCATATTCATCTTCATCTATACTTGACTGACAATTCCAACAAATTGCATAGCTGGCAAGATTACTCTCTTGGCAATTTCGGCAATTCCAATCCACGCCCTCAACAGCAGGAGTATCTTCAATTTCTTTGATTAGTTTTTCCGCTAAGAGATAGTTGAGATCGTTCAATACCCAAACCTCAGGCAGACATTCAACAAAGGGCACTTCCCCTGCGATAGTCATTAAACCTTCATTTCTGACAGTAGCATCAATATCATTGGATTCTAAAACGTTCTTAACATGCCACGCCATTGCGACACTGTCTGCTGTATAAACTCGCTTCATTGTCTAACTCTTTATTCTGCTCTTTAAAGGAGGCGCCACCAATATACTAGCGATAAATATCTCGCCAGCGCATGCCCGCCACAATCAACACCACGACGTAGATTACGATAGCCCCCAGCACTAATACCGTTAACTGACTAATACGTCCCACTACCGACCAGCCAAGCCACGCCTGCCAGTCACTGGTCATCATAACTAGGTAAGTTGCCATTAAGGCATTAGCCAGAATCAATCTCATGGAAAACACCAGCCAACCCGCTTGAAATTTAAAAACGCCGTCGGCCCTAAGACCCCGCATCAACAATCCGGCGTTAAGAAACGCCGCTAAACTAGTCGCCAAAGCCAAACCAACATGCGCAAGCCCTGCCATAAAGAACAGCAGATTCATTATCATATTTGCAACCATCGCGATCACCCCTATCCGAACCGGGGTAGACGTGTTTTGCCGCGCATAGAACCCTGGCGCAAGTACTTTGATCGCCATAAAGGCTAACAGCCCTACTGAGTATGCTCGCAGGCTTGCCGCAGAACTGACAACATCACTAACTTGGAAATTTTCATTCTCAAACAAGCTGACCAGCAACGGCTCTGCAATTAACAACAAGGCTAACGAGGCAGGTACGGCTATTAGGCAGACAATCCGCAGTGCCCAGTCCAAGGTCGCGGAAAACTCTGCACCTGAGGCCTGCGCGTGCTTTCTAGACAAACTGGGCAAAACAACCACAGCAATTGCCACACCAAATGTCCCTAACGGTAGTTCCATTAAGCGGTCTGAATAATACAGCCAACTTACACTGCCTGAAACAAGCAGTGTCGCGATGAAAGTATCTAGCATCAGATTAATCTGACTAATAGAAACACCAAACAGTGCCGGCAACATGAGACGCTTAATTCGCTCAACACCTTCGTGGTTTTGAATCCGCTTTGGTATAGGCAGCAATTGCAGCCGCGCCAAAAAAGGCAGCTGAAAAAAGAGCTGAGCAAAACCGGCAATAAGCACACCCCACGCTAAAGCAAGCTCAGGGGTTCTCATATGAGGGGCCAATAAAAAAGCACAAGTAATAAGTGAAATATTAAGCAAGGCCGGTGTTAATGCGGGAATAGCGAATTTCCCATAACTGTTCAAAGTAGCGCTGCAAAGTGCAGTCATAGAAATAAGCAGCAAGTAAGGAAAGGTGATTCGAAGCATTTCCACTAACAGCGCAAATTTTGCCGGTTCGTCGCTAAAACCATAGGCTATCGGCACTGCAATAAGCGGTGCTGCTATCACCACAATGATAGTTAACAATATCAGAAAGCCGCCTAGGCTTGCAGTAACCGCTCTAAGCAATTCCTGTACCTCGATCAGTGGCTTGGTACTTCTGTACTCCGAAAGCACCGGGACAAAGGCCTGATTAAAGGCACCCTCTGCGAATAGTCGGCGCATAAAGTTTGGGATTTTATTGGCTACAAGAAACGCATCAGTGCCATCGCTGACACCGAACACTCTTGCAATGACCACATCTCGGGCTAGTCCGAGCACCCTAGAAACCATCGTCATTGAACCGGTGACCCCGCTTGCGCGGAGCAATCCGGTTTCCTTAACAGCGCTAGGACTAGTGGTTTTTATAGGTTCTAGTGATGGGTCTTGTGATGGTTTTTCTGGCATGACTCTTCTAAACTCAGGACTCTATATTCAGAGACAGGGCTAAGGCTATCGTGCATTGGCCTCTAGGTCTATGATCTGTGACCTAAGACTGGCGGCCTATCAGCCATAACGATTATTAGAACACCCCTATATCTGTTAAGTTCAGCGATCGTGAAGACCTCGCTTAGCAGGCCTGATTTTATTGGAAACAAGGGCTCTTGACATAGCAAATTGAAAACGGCATAGTGTCGCGTCTTTTATGGCCTACGTTCGATCAGTTAATTGGGCGCCGTCAAAATATTACAGTAACGGCTCATTGAGTCACAGAATTTAAGTTTAAAGGAGCCCAAATTGGCTAATACCGCACAAGCCCGAAAGCGCGCACGCCAGGCCGAAGTAAGCCGTCGTCACAATGCCTCGTTTCGGTCAATGGTTCGTACCTACATTAAGAAAGTTGACGCAGCAATTGCTAGCGGCAGTTATGATAACGCCACAAGCGCCTATAAAACTGCAGTACCTGTCATCGACAGTCTTGCCGACAAAGGCATTATCCATAAGAATAAGGCTGCTAGGCATAAAAGCCGTCTCAATTCTGCGGTAAAAGCGCTACAAGCCTAGATTAAAGACATGCTTCGCTCCAGATTATAGTGATGAAAAAAAACCGGCGAATGCCGGTTTTTTTTATTCTATGTTTATTGCTTATGCAGGTCTAGCGGCCAGCAATCTAGCGACCAATAATAAGATTATCTCGGTGCACAACTTCTTCTTCGCCGCCGTAACCCAAAATGGCTTCTATTTTTTCGCTGCTCTGACCTAACAGTAATTTGACCTCAGATGCATTGTAGTTGGTAAGCCCTCGCGCGATTTCGTTATTGTCTTGGTCCACACAAGCCACCACCTCACCACGGGCGAATTCTCCTGCCACGGAGGTAATACCAACAGCCAATAGGCTTTTACCAGAATTTTGCAGCACGCTAACGGCCCCGGAATCCAACTTAAGAGTTCCCTTGACCATAAGCTGACCGGCCAACCATTGCTTACGGGCAGTAACCGGCTCAGAGTCCGCTTTAAGCCACGTGCCTATAGCCTCGCCATTGGCCAACCGAGTGATAACACCTTCGAGCCTGCCGCTGGCTATAACCGTGTCGGTTCCCGACCTTGCCGCGAGTCGAGCGGCGGCTACCTTAGTAAGCATGCCGCCACGACCTATACTTGATCCACTTCCCGCCATAGCTTGAAGAGTTATATCATTTGCCGACCCGCTCGCAATTAGCGTGGCGGTGGGATTAGATCGAGGATCTGAATCGAACAATCCTTCTTGATCCGTTAAAATCAGCATTGCATCGGCGTTGATAAGGTTTGCTACAAGGGCTGCCAGTGTGTCGTTATCACCAAAACAAAGCTCGGCCGTAGCCACCGTATCGTTTTCGTTTACCACGGGCACGACACCCATCTCTAACAAGGTACTCAATGTACTGCGTGCATTCAAATAGCGAGTCCGGTCGGACAAATCTTCGTGACTCAGTAGGATTTGCGCTGCATGAACTGACTGCCGCTGAAAACAATCTTCATAGGCTTGAACCAAACCCATTTGACCTACCGCAGCGGCCGCCTGCTGCAAATGAATTTGAGTCGGACGAGTTTCCAAGCCTAATCTAGCAACTCCCTCTGCCACGGCGCCAGAGCTCACCAGCACAACTTGGTTTCCCGCCTTTTGCAGAGCCACCAATTGATCGGCCCAACCAGCTATAGCTAGCCGGTCCAAGCCTAAGCCGTTGTTAGTAACCAAAGAACTGCCGACCTTAATAACCCAGCGGCGCGCCTTTTTTAACTCCTCACGCATGGCATTCCTTAGTCGTCCCAATCGTCGTCGAATAGCTCTTCTTCAGGCTGCTCATCGTCTGCGTCATCTACCTTGCGTCGACCCCGGCTAGCCTCAATACTGGCGCGAATCTCAAATGCCATCTTCCGTTCAAGTCCTTTCTGATGCTCGACGTAGTCCTCATCTTCTTGCAATTTCTGGCGGTGAATCTCTATGGTATCCATCAGCTTTTCACAAAGCTCACGGCACCCTTCTTTATTAATCGCCGCAATCTCGAATATTTCACCTTTCCAGTTCAATCCCGATTTGATTTTTGCCTTCAACTCTTTCAGGGCATCAGGATTGATTAGATCAGTCTTATTTAGGACCAGCCAGCGCTCTTTTTCGCCGAGTGTCGCGCTAAATTTGCCGAGCTCAGCGATAATTTTTTGCGCATTGTCTACCGGATCACTTTCATCTATCGGCAAAACATCAATCAGATGGATCAGCAAGCGAGTTCTTGATAAGTGCTTTAAGAAACGAAAGCCTAGGCCAGCCCCTTCGGCTGCGCCTTCAATCAAACCCGGAACATCAGCCATCACAAAGCTGCGCTCCAAGCCTAGAGAGATTACCCCTAAATTCGGCACTAGAGTTGTAAACGGATAATCTGCGACTTTAGGTCTGGCCGCTGACACTGCCCTGATAAGGGTAGACTTACCGGCATTAGGCAACCCCAAAAGACCGACGTCAGCCACTAGTCTCAGCTGCAACTGCAGCAAGCGCTCCTCCCCAGGAGTGCCGTTCGTGGTCTTACGCGGCGCACGATTAGTACTAGTTTTAAATCGAATATTGCCCAACCCACGAATGCCGCCTCTGGCGACCATCACCGTCTCATTAGGGTCATCAAGGTCAACGATCAGCTCTTCGGTATTTACATCAATTACGCTGGTACCAATAGGCACTTTCACAAGAAGGTCTTCACCGCCACGACCGGTGCAATTTTTGCTCTGACCCGACTTCCCTGATTCCGCTCGGTATCGCGGCTGAAAGCGAAAATCTACTAAGGTGTTAAGCGATTCAT
>JBLHVT010000147.1:0-6098 GCA_047628735.1 Glaciecola sp. | reverse complement strand
ACGAATCATTGTTTTGGTGGCGCATGCACGCGACCCATCACTTCATCACCAAAATGGGCTGCATGCGTGGCGCACGAACCCACCCGCTTAATATCTTGCCTTAAGTCTTGGCACTGCCATTATGCTTGCGCTGCTGAGCGCAAGCGACAGTGTTATCGCGGTCTCTGCCGCATTTGGTATGTGAAACGGTAAACTCAACCATGCGAATCTGCCGCTTACTTCGCTGCCGGTTTACGATTGGATTTTCGCTACAGCGCCGCAGCATCAAGCTCACCATGCTATGGATCGAAGGCAAGCTGATTCACACTACGGGTGTGACATTATTTTGTAGGATCGGGTTTTCGGTACTTACTGTGGCGATACCGAAGTAGTTCAATGCGGAGCTGGCAAAGGCAAAGCCTTATCTCTTAAAGAGCAGTTTGCTTTAGCGTTCTATTCAAATGCGAGATTGAAAGATTTATAGCTCTTTTTAAAGCTTATCCCAGGCGGCCCATTCAATGTTCCGTCCTGGGTAAGCAACGTCGGCAAAAGGCCAGCTCATCTCCACCCACTGCTCGGTCCATTCATAAAGCACCTCATCAAAACCCGAATCAAAATCAGCCTTGGTAACCCAAAGTGAAACCTCTGCATCATACCCAGGTTTGCTACTAGGCCTAACATAAACACACCCTATTTCCCGCTCGCCATCGATGGTAAGTACCGCATAAGCGAATGACTCACGCCGTTTGAATCGTCCATCCTCATTCAACATGTCGTCCATAGCAGCTTCATCAGTGATGTTTTCGTGGGGCCAATTTACGCTGCGAGTAAAAGTCTCCTGTAGGTGCCCGATTGATGACATATACGCTGCAAAATCAAGGTCAACTAAATCTGGGCCAAGTGGTACCAGCTTGAAGTCGTCCGATTCCACCAAAACTGGTGGCTCGAATTCATCAGGAATAAAAGCTGAACTAGCTTCAACTTTTTTCGCAGCCATAAACTGCTTATAGCCGTCGGTCATGGCTCTAGCGCAGTCGCCGGGTGTTACACGTATGCCGTCTTCGCGTTTGCATGGGCCCTCAATCACCTCAGGTAAGTTAGCCTCAACCCATTGCCTAGCCTCGTAATAAATAGGCTGATCATTGGAGCTAGTTTCGACCCCTTTGATGACAGCTCCTTCGAATGTTACGTGGAAGGTATCTGTAACATCAAACCCGGTTTCTAGTGCCACCACCGGATCATCCTGAACAGTGATTGAGCAGCTAATAGTATCCGCTGATTCACTTACGCAGGGCGCGCGGACCAAGACTTTGTAATTGCCTCCTTCGGCCCAAGCTTGGTAACTGAGGATGCTAGCCTGCGATTCGCCTGCCTCACTGAGAAAGGGTTGCAAACTATTCGCATCAAACGAATAGAATGCATCGATCATCCCTTCGGCCGTTATCAGGTTTGATGCTAATTCTGCAGAAACATCTGCCTCGCCAGAACATGCTGATAGGCCAGCCATGCAAAGCATGTAAGCGGCGGTGCGTTTTTTGAGCGACTTGTACATAGGAAGTTCTCCGAATTTAATGTGGACCGATTGCAGCGCTATCTAGGTCGCTGCAATCGCCTGGGATAGGGTCGAGAGTAAAACAATCAAAGGGCTAGAACAATTAATGGGATAAGTTGTAAAGCTGCGGTTAGTGCTTAGTGCACTTTTTTTAACAGTCTACTATTTAAATTCTAATAAATAACAAGAGCCATATTTTTTTACTTTATAAATACCTGATCCTTTAGTGATGCCACCCTTTTGATCTCTTAAGATACAGCAAGACATGTGCCACACATGTTGTAGCAGGTAACCCCATGGCTTTACGAAAAGCAGCGCGATGTCATGCCCACTTAACCGGCACTAAAACGGTTCTCTTTTTAATCGACGCACCAAAATAGTGGGCACTTTTGTGTCACACTTTAGGCAACCACCCGCACTGTGATAAAAGCTCTAACGCGCAACCGTTTTAATCCAAACAAATTATCTGGAACAATATCAACGAATGAGAATGGCGATACACCAGCTTTAAAAATACGCTGTTGTGAAGAGTTTATTTGATGGCGTAGAAACAAAAATTTGTAGACCAGTATGACTTCCAAAAAATGCAAAAGCGCCACGAGGCTCGGTGGGCACATTGGCATGCTCTACACCCCCACAATTTTGGGCTGAATCAGTAAGGTCAGAATGAATAGAGGTATTGCGCCTTGCAATAAAACGAGAAAGACTGGGTCGCAGGTTACTTAACACAATTGCACAAGCACTGATATTATAACGTGAATGCGCGCGCGAGTGGCTCTAACAACAATAGGGTAAGTAGGCGACTTTGCTAATTTGATCCACAGGCGCGGACATCTGTGGATAGACAAAACTCAACAAGAGTTTTAGCAAAGTCCAGCTTCTTTCTTGCCCTGCAAAAGAAAACGGGACGCTCGATAGAACGTCCCGCTGACCAGATTAAACCGGACAAATGCGGTTCAATCTTTTATTCAATCGATTTACTTAACCGATCAAATTTGAAAGTTTACAGCAACAAATCCAAATCGACCACGCGGCCCTGCAGGGCGCGATAAGGTTCCTAAGTAGGGAGTCTGATCGAAAGCGTTGTTGAGTCCACCGTAGATATTAGCTCGCTCGTTAAGGTTATAAGAAAAGTTGAAATCATGAACCCATGAGTCGCCAGTTTGTGATGGATCCACAAACAGAGGGTTACCGGAGATCTGCTGATTAGAAATTGTAGGCAGCAGCTGGCTATCCTCATAACGTCCAGCCCAGCTAAGCCTTAAATCGCTTATCGTCCAAGATGCGTTGACATTGTAGATCCATTCCGGGAAGCCAAACTCACCGACGCGAGTTTCAACAACTGAGGAATCGATTGGGTCCTGAAACTCATCGAAATCTAGGAGATGCGTACCCGTAACACCGAGATTGATCGATCCCATATCGCCTATATCAAAACCGTAGTCAAATGCAAAATCAATACCTGACACTTCAAATGCACCCAAATTCACCTGACCTGACTGGTGAAAAGTAATAAAGCCTTCGGGGGCTCGCTCGATTAGCGGGCAGAACTGGTTAGAGGTTGACCCTAGATCTACACAGGCCTCAGCAATTCGCTCAGGAGAAAGTGCATCAATGGCTCCTTCAATTTCAGTGTTGTAGTAGTCGATTATAATACGCAGACCATCGACGAACTCTGGCTCGTAAACAATACCTGCCGTAATCGTAGTTGACTCCTCCTGGGCAAGCGATGGATTGCCCCCAGTTACACCCGGAATTCCGGCAGTAATGAAATTGTTCACGTCATAACCATTAGGGACAAACTGAGCACAGTTGCTCGCGCGGTTTGCTGTGCCTAGGTTGATATTTTGGACCGTACACGGGTCATCCTGAAAAGCGAAAAAGTCAGGCTGCTGTGGTGAAAACAATTCTGCGATATTAGGTGCGCGAACCGCTTCCGAAAGAGTTCCACGTACTGTCAGACCATAGCCAGGGGAGTAACGCAGACCAGTCGACCATGCGTCATTGCTTCCCACTGTGCTGTAGTCGGCAAAACGAATAGCGCCGGTCACTTCAAGCAATTCTATACCTGGTACATCCGCAATAAGTGGAGCTTGAATCTCAGCGAAATACTCAAAGACGTCGAAACTGCCGCCCAAGCCTTGAGCGGCATTGCCGTTAGAACCGTCCCAAGTGTTTTGGGAAAGCTCAAATTCTGACACTACAAAGTTGCTTTCTTCTTCACGGTACTCCAAACCACCTGCCCAACCGATCGGGCCTCCTGGCAATTCGAAAAAGCTTGCGGTTGAACCCGAAAGCGATGCGAAAATAATGTTCTGTTCAAGCTCTGAAGTATCAAGAGTATCGATATAGGCGAAGTCGGCATATTCTTGCGTAGTCGAATTACGACCAAAAGGATTGAATGGAGCACAACCACTGTTAGCTCCTGGCGTGAAGCTTACAAATTCCGTAAAACGGCCATTGCTAGCAAATGCGGGGGTGGGAAATGTTCCTGCCGCGATTGGAGGCAGCGCAGTTGCATCTAGGTTCGATCGGCAAACGATGTCGCCTGATACAGGATCAACCACTGAGTCCATTGCAGCATAAAAGCGATCTTCAAGACGGATGTTAACGTTATTTGTATCCACTGTTGTCTTGCCGTAGTTATATGAAAGCTCATACTGGATTCCGCCGGCTATGTCGAATTCGCCCTCGACACCCGCAACAATTCGGAACGTCTCACGCTCAACATCGTCCTCTGGCAACACTAGTAAATCGTCGCTATCTCGGCTTGAAGCGAAACCGTAGAAACTCCCATCGTTTGGATTAGGCGGAATAATGCCCAAGCCTTGTAGCTCAGTGATCTGCCCCTGCAGAGCTGGGGGAATGTAAGGGTTGTCGTACCCGATCGGAAGTCCGTCGTTGAAGTCGACACCTTGAACCTGCACATTATTAGAATATGCGTACTTGGATTCCACGAAGACAGTCGCATTGTCGTTGATTTCGAAACTGCCGTTTAGGTTTATGGACCAGCGATCCTGCTCTGGCAATATTGTCTGATTAGTGGAACCTAGGCCATCCCCTACAAACAGGCTTTGGCTAACATTCGCTGGAATGCCCGGGTTAAATACACGAGGTGTGCCTGTGAATGGAGAATCGATAACCTGTGCTACCGGGATATTAGTACCTGGAATTAGCGGTACACCGGTACCTGCTCTAACGCCGCTAACTGCATCTGCCACTGCACCAAAAGAATCCTGCGACGCGATGCTAAAGACACCAACGGGACTAGAAATTGGGTTGCCAGTAGGACGGACATAGGCACGCGAAGCGTCCGGGTTAATACCAGTGGCGGCGGCGATGGCCGGATTGTTTTGGATGTCATTACCTACAGCCGGACCCGCGAAGCCTCTATTTCGCTCAAACACGTGGGCGTTGGATAGACCTTCTATTGCAATCACTGCTTCACCGCGACCTTCAGCAAACTCGAAACCCCCAGCGGCAGATACATAGTACTCTTCGGTATCCCATCGGCTGGACATACCTGTTTGCGCAGTAATCTCAATCCCGTCAAAGTCCCCGCCTTCACGGAGTAAGAAGTTAACAACACCCGACACGGCGTCAGCGCCGTAAATAGATGACGCACCGCCGGTAAGCGTTTCGACCTGCTTAAGCATTACGCTGGGAATAGAGTTTATGTCTACCGCGGCTGAGCCCTGGCCGCCAGCTACATGGCGGCGCCCGTTGACCAAAACTAGTGTTCGGTTAGCGCCGAGTCCACGAAGATCGAGCAGGCCAAGACCGATATCAGAGTCAGTTGTGCCAGCGTCGTTAATTGCCGAGAAATTTGCCGGCAGCGAGTTGTTGAGAGCCGGTGACTCGCGCAGTAGCTCACCAAGGTCTGCCTGTCCTGCTGTTCGAATGCCGTCGCCGCCGATTACTGAAATAGGACTAGCGGCTGAGGTGGCGCTATCTCTTGCAATTCGCGAACCGGTTACTACGACTTCCTCAATCTGATCTTCCTGTGCAGAGGCCACTGGGGAAAAAATTGATATGCTGGCCGTGCCAGCGCACAGGGCAATAAAAAATCGAAGCCCCTTTTTCTGGGTAAAATTTGGAATGCGGGTCTTCATTAATGAACTCCTAAAATAAAGTAGTCGAAAAGCTAGCCTGCAACGCTGCGCAAGGACTCCCATTTTAATTTCAGGAGGAACCGCATGACATCAGAACTGCAAAATATAACCAGATATATACCGATCAGTATCGTAACAAGTAATTATGAGCGACTTTATGCGCCACTCAGAGGGTGCTTAGTGCACCTTATTAGCAATCAGGGTGTTAATTCCCGATTGATAGGCGCTCGATCAATTAAGCGCACCGAGATATAGCAAGACGTGTGCCACAAGTCTCGAAGCCAGTGAATTCATGGTTTAGCCAATAGCAGGCCGTATTGTGCCCACTTAGCTGGCACTAAAACGGTTCCCTTTTTTGTCGACGCACCAAAACAATGAAGACTCATGCCGCCATACCCATTAAAATCATTGGTACTGAGACGATAGTTCTAACTCAGGAGATGCTTTGCCCAAAA
>JBLHVT010000146.1:0-6129 GCA_047628735.1 Glaciecola sp. | reverse complement strand
CACGATAACCGGACCCACGATAACCAGACTCACAATAATCAGTCTCGCAATAAACAAATATAATAAAAGGCCTAATCCTTTATTCACTGTGATGGCACCTGGGTTGCTGTTGAGTTTAAACCGGCCATCACGTTGCTTGATGGGCTATTTGTAACGATTTACTTGAAGCGACGCTAGAGCTTTTTAACTGTTTTTAGCACTGCTGCTTTTTATTTGCATCCCTACTTTTATGTTATTCCAACCTAGGCTAATTACTCAGTAAATTGTGGCTGGCCACCGAGCTAAGCAATTCTCCCTGTGGCAATTTGACGCGCGTCACCGTGTCACATTTCAGGCGATAGCTTTCGGTTATATGATCCTATCTTTGATCACAATCTAAAATGAGCCGGTTATTATGTCTTGTAAACTAAAATCTGCCGTTAAGGCACCTTTCGTAACTCTGTCACCTATAGCAGCCCTCTCATTTGCAGTGTTTGTACCTGGCCATTTAGTTTTAGCTCAGGATAAGCCTGTCGAAGAGCTTGTGGTTTGGGGCAGTGAGGCCGATCAGCAGTTTGCTAGTCCGGGCCCGGTGAGTGTGTTGACACAAGAGGATTTTGCCAGCATCAATGTAGCGACCACCGAAGATGTTGTAAAGTTTGAGCCGAGCATCGTCATTCGCCGCCGCTTTATCGGTGATGCTAATGGTGTTTTGGGCATGCGTGGCTCGAATATGTTTCAAACATCACGCTCGATGGTGTTTGCAGACGGTGTGCCGCTGCACTATTTACTCCAGTCACGCTGGAACGGCGCGCCGCGCTGGACCATGGTTTCAGCAAGTGAAATTGCTCAAGTAAAAGTTCACTATGGGCCTTTCTCTGCCCAGTACAGCGGCAACTCCATGGGCGGTGTTGTAGAGATTGAAACAGCAATACCGCAGCAAAGTGAATTCCATTTTGATAGTTCCTACTTCTCTCAAAACTTCGATGACTATGGCTTTGATGACTCTGTGAACGGCTACAAATCGTTTATGTCCTATGGAAACAAGATTGGTGATACCAGCTTTTACCTTTCGTTCAATCGCTTAGAAAATGAAGCTCAACCACAAACCTTTCGATTCGGCGGCGCAAGTAACGTCTCCGATCCCATCGAGGTTTCAGGTGCTTTAGTAGAAAATGATGAGCGTGGCAGAGAAAGACGGTGGTTTATGGATACCGGGGTCGTGGATGCACAAACCAACAACTACAAACTCAAACTCGGTCAAGATTTTGGTGAATGGACTGCGCTATTGAATGTAGCTTTTGAGGATCGCAGCTCGGTGAACGATTCTGCGAACTCTTATTTACGCGATAGCGCAGGCGACACTGTTTACAGGGGGAATGTTGTTCAAGATGGGGTGCAGTTTTCTGTTCCGTCTACTCGCTTTGCCGCGAGCGAATTAGAGCGACGCAGCCTGTCGACAGGACTCAGGTTGAGGGGGCCTCTGACTGACTCGATTGAATTGGAAGCCAATATAAATCGGTTCTCGGTACTTCGAGATGAAACTGGATCATCGCGAGCTCATCCCGACGATCCGGCCTTTACCCCCGCAGGGCAGGTTAGGGACTTCGGCGATACCGGGTGGAGAGCTGCAGAAGTGAAGCTGTATTTTTCAGATTTAGGAGTGCCTGGTTTGTCACTGGTAACCGGTGCCAGACATGAGTCTTACGAGCTGAATTTGGATGTCTTCGCTTCAAATAATTTTTCGGCTGCAAGCAAGGACTCTATCACTTCGAGCAGCGGTGGTGAGACCGAAGTTAACGCGCTGTATGCGCAATTAAATTGGGAGATTGATGACCGATGGGATATGACATTTGGCGTGCGCGCAGAGGAATTCGAAAGCAGTAAAGGTTATTTTGATGATGATGATACAGCAACACAAGGTTTCGAGCTCACCGATGTGCCAACGCGATCGCATAATAAAACGTCGCCAAAATTTTCCATTGGCTATCGGCCCAACGCATTGTGGAGCTACCGTTACTCCGCTGCAAAAGCCTATCGCTTCCCAATCGTTGAAGAATTGTTCAGTGAGTTTGAGGCGTTCAATTCAATCAGTGTCGCGAATGCAGGGTTGTCGCCAGAAGATGGCCTACACCATAATTTGATGGTTCAGCGGGAGCTTGATAACGGCTATGTAAGAGTAAATTTATTCACCGAGCAAATAAAGGATGTTATAGAGTCTCAATCTGCGACATTAGAAAATGGTGTCTCTATTCGCACGTTCCTGCCTATAGATGAAACTGAAACTACAGGACTAGAATTCATCGTCAATTCTAATGACCTCCTTATCAATGGGCTTGATGTAAGGTTTAATCTAGTGGCTACAGATTCAAAGATTGTAAAAAATGCGCCCAATCCCAGTATCGAAGGCAACGCCTATCCACGAATGCCAAAATGGCGTAGCAATTTGCTCGCTACTTATCACATTGGCAGCAACTGGGATGTCGGCGGTAATTTACAATATGCCAGCGACAGTTTTGGACGCGCCGACAATACCGATAGAGAAGATGGTGTTTTTGGCGCCCAAGACGCATTCACCCGGGTAGGCTTAAAGTCTACCTACCGGATGGATGCTGGAATATCCTTTGGGCTTGGTATAGATAATTTAACCAATGAAGTTTCCTATGTGGCCCATCCGTGGCCGGGACGAACTTTTTATGCGAATTTTTCTTATGACTTCCGATAGGGTTTTGACTAAATCTGTAGTGAAGAGCGGGTTAAAACGTCTTTTTCTAAGGCCGCTTTTCCTTAAGCAAGCTTCTTTGCGCCGCGGCGCGCTCGTGCTGACCATAGCACTGAATTCGATGGTTAGTGCATCTGAAAGTGTTGATGCCTGGGTAGACTGTAATCTGTCGATAGACACGGTGGATTGTGGTAGCGCATACAGTGCCACTATGGACCGCTCGGGTAAGCTATGGGTTAGCTATGTTCGCGATCAACATGTCTATGTTAGCCAATCGGATGACAAGGGAAAAAATTTTTCCAGCCCTGTCAAAGTTAACAATATTGCCGAAGACGTCGAGCACAACGGTGAGAACCGCCCTAAGATAATTGTTACATCCGAAGGCGAAGTGCTGCTTAGCTGGACATTGAAAACTTCTAACCGCTACACCGGTGAGATTCGCTTTTCTCGCTCTAACAATAGCGGTGAGACGTTCAGCGAACCTAAAACAGTAAACGACGACGAGCTTAAGGTTGGTCATCGCTTTGACAGCATGTTTCTCACTAAATCCGGCCATCTTTATCTGACCTGGATTGATAAACGAGAATTACACGCAAGCATTCAGGCTGGCCAGAATTACGCAGGTGCGGCAATTTACTATGCGGTGTCTGACGACTATGGGCGCAGTTTTTCACCTAATTATCCTGTCTCCAGTAATAGCTGCGAATGCTGCCGAATAGCGATGGCGCCAAGCGGTGAGGACGGTGTGGCAATTGTGTGGCGACAAATTTATGACGAACAGATTCGTGATCACGCCTTTGCCGTCTTAAAACCCGAAGGCAAGGTAAGCCTCTCGGCGCGGGCAAGCTTCGATGACTGGTATATTAACGCCTGTCCTCATCATGGTCCGGCGATGGAAATTGCGGCAACCGAAAACGATTATCACATGACTTGGTTTAGTAATGGCAACATTCACCAAGGTATTTATTATGCTCGCTACAATGCATTTACAGGCGTCTCGGATGCGGTCATGCAAGTTGATGACAAGCCTGGCGCGGGTCATCCAGACCTGAAGGAATTTGATGGCAAGCTTTATCTGGTTTGGAAGGGCTTTGATGGTAAAGCCACTCAATTGAACCTCATTGTCTCGACTAACAACGGCCAAACTTGGTCTAGTGTGCAGACGTTATATTCAACGGAGTTTGCGTCTGACTATCCGCTACTCGTAAGAGATAAAGATGCTCTTTTTCTCAGCTGGCATTCTAATGAGTATGGCTATTCTTTTAGCCGTTTGGCAGAACAATGGGAACGTTAGTGTGAGCAGAATTGAGAATGTTATCTTTGGAGTAAGTTTTTTACTTCTCAGCCAGTTGCCTTGGCAATTAGCGCATGCCGATAGCCTTGAGTTTTTAACAGTAGATAACTTTGAGCCTTTAACAGCCGAGTCTTTTGCGAAAATAAAAGCAGACTATAAAGGTAAGCCTTTTTTACTGAGCCTGTGGTCTATTGACTGCGCTCCGTGCCGATTAGAGCTTGAATTACTGGGTGAACAAAAGCACAAGGATGCTTCGTTTCCGCTCGTGCTTATCTCGGCTGATTCATTAGAGCAGCGCGAAACTGCTTTTTACATTTTGGAAGAGTATTCTTTGGATGGGCTAACTTCATGGATGTTTGCAGATAACTTTAGTGAACGCCTTAGATACAGTATCGATCCTAACTGGTACGGCGAGTTACCACGCAGCTACCTATTTGATGCGTCACACGCCGCTTTTGCTCACAGCGGCGTGCTTACCCAGCAGCAACTAGCATCGTTTTTAGAGACTCTTTCGCAGTGACGCCTCAGTCGTGTCTCGGTGAGCGTCATCGCCTTTTAGTATGATGAGCGCACGCTAGCTTCTTCGAAATCTAAAGCCAAGGATTCCCTTAACAGCACTGCGCCTTCTTCACGCCTAGCTTGATCCCCTGAAAAAACTGATTCAAAAAAGCTCAGCACGGCAACTGTAGTGATCATTTGTTGACGACCTGGGTGTAGCGCCTCACGCAGCGGCATCAATTCGCAGACCCCTGGTGTATTAGGAGGCATGTAAACCCCTTCGGCTACACTGCCTAGTTTCGCAAAAACCTCGTTCGGATCTTCATCTAACACCGACAACACTGCGCTGCAGCCAAGACTGTCTGGGTTATGCATCAATCTAAAGTTGGGCTCAGCGGCGCCAACAAAGCCAAGGTGAGAGCCTCCAGCAATGAGTACTAAGTCAGAGTTATCATTTCGGTTCGGAATTATCGATGCATTATTCTGGGTATCGATGAGGGCATCAGAGGTCCCCGAAATCATCAAAAAAGGAACGTCTGACGTGGTATAAAATTCTTCTGTGAAAGCGACTGCTGGTCCTGCTATGGCAACTGAAGCGGCAATTCTCTGATCGCGCCAGCGCGGGTGGTAAGTAGCTAGAATTGTGGTTAAACCACCAAGAGAAAAGCCGCTTAAGCCGATTTTTGATTCATCAATTTGTCCAGCAAAGGGCTGTTTATCAGCAAGCCCTAATATGGAGTCTATTAGAAAGGACACGTCGGCTGGCTGATTCATTACGTCATTAGCGTTGGCACCACCAGGGGTCGAGCCTGAGGTTAAAGGGTAATCGGTTGCCGCAACCACATAGCCGTAACTTGCCATTTGCTCCATAAGATAGCTGAGTTCGTTTCTTGCAGAAACTATTCCGTGGCTGTGAATGAGCAGCGCTAGCTTGCCTGTCGCTCCTTGCGGATACCAAAGCGTGGTTGGAAAAGTTCTGTCGGGTTTTCCTGCATTGCCTCGATTAGAGTCGGTGGGGCGTGACTCATCAATGAAAACAAACTCTGATGTACCTACTGAATAAGGGCCTGGCTCAAGCCATTGGGCGCTAGCTGAATCAGTCTGCGGGCGCTCTGGATTTGTGGCGACGAAGATAACCACGGCGAGGATCGCCAGTGAGAAGATCAGACCGAAAACGCCTTTTAATACTTTCTTAGCCATAACATATGCCTTTGTACCTTGTTAGAAATTCATAGGATGAGGAATTGTCTAGATTTTGGCAAGAACAGCGCCGATCTCTTTGCACCAGAATACTGTGGAGCAAAGAATAAACTATTTAAGTTTTATTAAAAACCGGATTTGTAGCTCTCAGGGTGTTGCCGCTGATGCCAACCTTAACTTTTGAAAGCTTACAGCGCTAACCAATCAGTATACTGACAGGCTTAGGTCCAAAAAAAATGGCGGAGCATGGATTTTAATTACAAACATGGCAATTATTATAAGGACTTCTGGGCTAGAGTTGGTAGTGCTCAGCTGTTGAATAGCTAAGCTGATGGTGTCGGCTAATTCTTAGTCAAGTGTATGCCTGGTAACACTTATTTTTTCTGCGGGTCTTTTCCTGTTCTCTCCTACCTACCTACCTACCTACCTACCTACC
>JBLHVT010000145.1:0-6338 GCA_047628735.1 Glaciecola sp. | reverse complement strand
CACCTTCTTCATCACCGTCTTCAGCTTGATCAAGGTCCGCAACGCTCAAAACAGGGATCTGTCCCAACTGGAAAGGCTGCAATAACAAGCCTTCTGGTGGCGTCTGGTCATTTCTAGCCAAACCAAAATCGAAATCTGCTCGAAGTCCTAGCGGCAATTCTCCACCTGAGTTCTCTAAGTTAGTCGCTCCGTTGTAAACGCCGACATAAAGAATTCCATCAATTACCGCTTCATGGTCAGTCCCGCGAATACCAATGTTTGAAAACTCAGTTTCAACATTGTATGCGTCACGGTTTTGGGTGCCGATGGCGCCTGTAATAGTTCTAAAACCACCTTCGATAAGGCGCATGTTGATAACGTCGTTGTTGGTATCCTGTCCGTCGCTAAAGCTATAAGAAACAATCTCAAATCGAGTAGATTCTTTCAAAGACACAATGGCTGAGTCAGTCATTCGAATCTGAGCAAAGGCTGCCGGCTGCGTAACAATTGTATCGCCCTCAAAAAGCTCCCTTCCGCGACGTAGAGAGCGGGTATCACCGCTACTACTAATAGCCGAAACTTGTCCACTGACTGCCACCACACGACCGGCCGCAATTTCATCCTCGGCCGCATACATCGCTGGCGAATTCAGAGAAATACAGAGCAGCATAAAATAGTAACAAAGGCGCTCTAAATAATTTTTAGTCTCTTTAATCATAACAATGCTCGATGCGATGGCTTTCAAGCCCGTCTAGTTTTAGCGTTAGAATCTGTATCTGAAACCCGCTTGAAATCTGAATCGCGAAAAGTCAAATAGCTCAATATTGCTGGAGTTTTCTGTGTAACTAACATCACCCGTAACCATTAGCTTCCTGTTGGCTTGCCAAAACCAGCCTGCCGTTGCAGATTGATTGTCATCGCTACGAACTGTATTAATAAACACTGGATGTTCATCGTCATGCTCAACGTCTTGCACTGAAATACGAAAATAAGGGGTATGCTGTGCATTCAAACGATACAGAACGCTATAGGCAAGGCCAGTGAATTTTCGGCCGTTGTGGGACCCACCGTTAGGATTTTCGGGGTCTTCATCAGCATGATATAAATTTAAAGACTGGGTTAAGGCGCCAGCTATTTTTGTTAAACCGGCAGTCAGTAAAATTTGATCAACATCACGCAAATCATTTAATTCAGCACTGTTACCTGTATCAAATCTGATCTGAGTGTACGCAGCAGACGCTGTTTGATACCAACCGTTTGAACCGGTGCGCTGCCAAGAAGAGTTAAGTGCTACTGCATCTTGAAAGCCTTCGCCATCCAAGTTGACTTGATTGATAGAAACTCCATGCCTAAAACGGTTAGTCTCATTGCCCCAGAGATAGGCTAATTCGCCGCGCACGCTATCTATATCAAATTGATCAGTGCTGAAATTATCAAGATGGGTGAGGTTTAGTCTGGCGTCTATCGAGCGATTTCTATCAAGAGGATAGTTGTAAACCATAGCAAGAGATGAATTATTAAAATTATCGTCGGTTTCTCGGCCGTCTTGATTGAGCTCGATTTGGCCAATTAATGGTGTATCAATTAAACTGTTGCTAGTGGCGCTATTAATATTGTCGTCTGAACCGACTGAAGATGACAATGTCCAATTAAATGTGGACTCTCTAGCATTTTGTCTGGTCTCGATCAGCTGCAAAAAGGCTTCGATATTTTGCCGGACGTTTGCTGGAGGGTTACCTTCTAAAACCACATTAAAAAGATTTTGAGAGGCGCTCAAATTGTTAGTAACGAAGTAGGCTCGTGCCAATTCTAAGCGTGCGCGCCCTCTTAGAATATCATCCTGTGATGTGGCCGCTGCTCTTTCCAGTGCGAATACAGCTTCATTTGGCTCATCCGTCTCCAATGAAGCTAGGCCGTAGAGGAAATCGAAGGTTGACTCACCTTCCCACTCAGACAGGCCTGTCTCGGCCAGTATTATAGCTTCTTGGTATTGGCCGGCGGAGATTAAGCGATTCAGCTCAACATTAGGTGGCGGGTTTTCATCTTCTGCGGCGCACACATTAAAATTGATGCCAACAGCAAGTATCGGCAGTAACAGGAGACGGTATTTCGTCATAGTGATATCCGTTTTTATTATTTCCCGATTAGTAAGACCAAAAAATTCACCCGCTTTAATAACCGGTTGTACCAATATGAGAACCTGCCGGTGGCATGAATGTTCTACTTGGTTTGTTATTAGGTTTGACGATAGACTTTATAGACATCATCGGATTTTGCAAGCTATAGGCCCTGATTTTCCTTACAAATGGCCACCCCGGTCGTTATATGGGGCCATAAAAAGTTACAGGAGCACCACAAGTTGTATTCTCGGTAAACATTCATCTCGAAGCAGAGAAAACTAAGCTTTTTACTACGCTAAAGCATAGACAACAATAAGACCTTGCCCCGCAGCTTGTATTTCACCGCTTGGGAGTGCTGATTGCCGCGGGCTTTCGCTCAAGAGCCTAATTGAGAGCTTATCAGGCAACTGCGATTTAACCTCTAAGCAGCTAGTTAATCTATCCCCAAACAAAGGGTATGTTTAAAGGAGGCAGATGAATATCCATTCAGGCTGAGATTTAATCAAATAGCACGGTTCTCATGGATGGCCTCTATCATTGGGCTAACTCGGCAATCTCTTTGAACAGTTTGCGAGGCTGTGGTTGAAGGCTAATAATTGCTTGTACTCCAGCTATTACCGATTTAGCCTTTATCTATTGCCTAAAAACCTAGTGAATATGAGAGACTGAATACACGGCAGTCAATATTGAACAACCGCTTTTGGGTCTTACCCTAAAGCGCACAGCCAGCAGGGACTATTTATGCCAGTAATTGTCATTATTCTCGCGATTCTTTTCGCTACGCTCATAATCGGCATACCTTTGATTGAAAAATACAGCACAGAGAAGTCAGAAGAGCAATTGCAGAAGATTACTCGGTACATGATACCCCTGATGATTCTCCTCTTGATAGGCTCCGCCGTTCGGTATTTTATTTCATAGCGTGCTATTGCGCCGCTTACTCTGAGATCAGGCCTCGATGATTATAATTCCTGCATTAGTCGCAGCTAACAGTCAGGCCGATTAGGAGCCTTTTAACTAAACTTCATCAATCTGGGTGGCAATTGCAAACCTGCTTCCCGGACGTTGTTCGCCTCAAGCACAGGCTTGCCTTGCTTGCCTTTAAGAGCACCGCTACTGATATTGCTGGACTAAATTCTTATGCACAATGAAAATGCCATTGATCGCGATCCACCCTATGGCTGGCTAATGGTGTTTGTCGTTTTCACTTTAAGCGCTCTTTCATTTGGTGCTTTGGGTGCAATTTCTGTTTTTCTAAAACCGCTGGCAACAGAATTTGGCTGGGGACGCGCCGAGACATCACTCGGATACACCGCCATTGCTTTTTCATCGGCATTGTTTGGTATTTTGTGGGGCTATGTTGCAGACCGCTGGGGATCACGCTGGTTTGGCGTAGCTGCTGCTATAGCGATGTCTTCTAGTCTGTATTTGTTGAGCAATCAAACCAGCATCTTTGAGTTTTACGCTTTCTATTTTGTATTCGGTGCCTTTGGCAATGCCATGGCGAGCACTCCCCTGTTTGCCAATGTCGGGTTTTGGTTCAGGCATAACCCAGGCTTAGCGCTGGGCCTTACCGCATCGGGTGGCGCAATAGGACAGGGAATCGTGCCCTATTTGGCAGGCTGGGCGATCACCAGCCATGGCTGGCAGTGGGCCTACCAAACAATGGCTTGGGTTTATTTGGTGATAGCCTTACCCATCGCATTTCTAGTGCGCGAATCACCTCGCAGAGTGCAAGCAAGAGCCGCCACCCATGTGGAAGAGCGCAGCTTTGCCCTATCAGAAAAAGAAGTGGTTATATGGATCAGCATCGCGGTGATGTTTTGCTGCAACTGTATGTCGGTTCCTATCGTACATTTGGTTCCTATGCTTACCGATGACGGCAGAACAATGGAGACCGCGACCAGCGTCTTACTGGTTCTAATGCTAGCAGGCGGATTAGGACGAATTATAGGCGGCAAACTCGGCGACGTGATCGGCGCCTTGCCCACCTATATTATAATGTCTGTCGGGCAAACCGCCTCTGTTTTTTGGTTCCCTCATTTGGACGGTTTAGTCGCCATTTATTTTCTCGCGATAGTCTTTGGGTTCACCTACTCCGGCGTAATGTCTAGCATTTTAGTGTGCGTTCGCATGATGGTGTCGGCAAAATTTTCAGCGCGAGCGATGAGTATGACGTCGTTCTTCGGCTGGACTGGAATGGGTTTAGGCGGGTATTTTGGAGGCCTGTTTTTTGACACGACCGGCGACTACGCTATCTCTTTCGCCTTTGCATCACTCATGGGAGTGCTTAATTTAATCGTGCTTTGCTTATTTTACTTTCGAGTAAAAGGCAGCACCGTATTACCTGTCTACAGTGCTGTTTAGGATCTTAGTCTTACTGACCTAACCCTGCCGGTAGACGGTAGTCTAGCGGAGGCGCTCGGTCGCCGAGCAAAGGTTCATACTCCCAGCCTTCTGGAATTCGGCTCTGATGCTCAGCTTTTGCGCTTTCCACTAGTTCAGGGTTAGTAAACAAATCCACTGCGGTCATGGCCAAGGTTTTTGCGGCGACAATCATTCCCTTATTGCCTATAGACGTTCCTCCAGCGGCGATGGCCTGCCAAGAATGTGCACTGGTTCCAGGAACCCAAGTGGCAGCCGACATACCGCCGGTGGCAACAGCCCAGCTAACGTCGGCAACGTCGGTAGACCCGCCTGTGCCCCGCTCGCTAATGGTAAGTGGCTGAATTGTTGCCGCCTGAGTAATCGCCGGAGAGTTTGCCGGCAAGGCTTTCTGTAAAGTTTGCGCAAAGGCTGTTTCTTCTGTCGTGTAACTGACGCCCCCAACTTTTTGCAGATTTAAATAGATTGCTTCCTGCAGGGAAATATTCGGCAACACATTGTAAATACCATGAATAACTTCTACTTCCATTGTTGTACCAGTACCCAGTGCTGCTCCTTGCGCCGTTTGTACCACTCGATCAAAAAGCTCTTTAACCTGCTCGGGATCAGGATGGCGCACGTAGTAATACACCTCAGCAAAGTCTGGCACCACATTCGGCGCCGAACCGCCGCTGGTAATCACATAGTGAATTCGCGATTCCATCGGCACGTGTTCGCGCATTAAATTAACCATGTGATTCATGGCTTCCACACCGTCCAGCGCTGAGCGCCCCCGCTCCGGTGCCGATGCCGCATGAGCAGATAGGCCTGAATACCTGAATTTGGCCGATTTATTTGCCAAAGAACTCCGCGCACTCGCCGAATTCACTGACGAGGGATGCCAGTGCAACATTACATCCACATCATCAAACAAGCCGTCCCGGACCATATACACCTTGCCTGCGCCGCCTTCCTCCGCTGGGGTACCGTAAAGACGTATTTCACCTGGCTGGCCCGATGTTTGTAGCCATTGCTTGGTCGCAATTGCAGCGGCAACAGACCCTGTACCGAATAGGTGATGACCGCAGGCATGGCCCGCGGCCTTATGATCAATCGCTAAGCGCAGGGGATTACGGTCTTGGCTTATGCCTGGGAGTGCATCGTATTCAGCCATAATGCCTATGATCGGTCCCGGATTGGCACTCCAAGAGGCAACAAAAGCGGTTGGAATTCCAGCAACACCCATTCGAACCTCAAACCCGGCTGCTGCTAAGGTCTGGCTTAGCAGGGCTGCACTGCGATTTTCCAAGTAACCAACTTCTGCCAGATCCCATATTTCTTGGGCTATTTCGCCATAGTTGGCGGCTCGATCATCGATGGAGTTACTTACTGTGGATTTTGCATCTTGTGCCCCTGCCCATGACGACGCGAGCACAGGGCCTATCAAACATAATTGATACAAACAAGATTTGAGTTTAAACATAATGTAAGACTCTTGAGTAGTGTTTGGAATAGTCTAAATATGGACCCCCGATTAAACCAGAAGCCTTGAGCGGTGTCTTTAGCCTGTCAGGTATTTTCTGAAGGGAGTTGTCAGGGGCTGGTATAGTCGTTACCTTTCTATTTATCTTACTCGCGAGCTTTTTCGTTAACAGCGCAAGCGGCAGTGACAACACGGCATGACCATTATTAATAAGCACTATTAGCAAGTGCTCTTAACAGCTATTACTAACTGCCATTATTGACAGCTATTATTGACAACTATTATTGACAACTACAGCACACTCTCAGTGAACCATAATGCCAGAACCCACTTATCTAGCCATCAGTTTAATTTTCAGCTCAATCGGATTGGGCTATTTTATTTATGGGCGC
>JBLHVT010000144.1:0-6383 GCA_047628735.1 Glaciecola sp. | reverse complement strand
TTACTGGCACTATTTACTGGCACTATTTACTGGCATTAGCTACTTGACCTTGGCTAACACCGCCTCCGCCTTTGAGTCGTCTAACCAGAGCCTGCCAACTGGCACGCGCGCTTTCAGCTTTTTCCCAGCGACGATATCGAACACATCACCGTTACGCCCGGTCAGTTGTATTGGAACATCACACGACTTGGCTATCTGTGCATTACATTTCATGTGAATTGCTTCCCCGTGCACAGGAATCGCTATTCTCGGCTTTATCCACTGGTACATTTGTCTAAGTTCTTCTTTGCAGGGATGCCCTGAAGCATGAATTGGTTTTACGCTGGTTTCTGACTGTGTAACTTTCACCCCCTTGCTCTCCAACGCGGCGACCAGCCTGCCCACATCCGCTTCGTTGCCCGGGATGGTTTTCGCACTGAAGATTACGTGATCCCCTGCTGCTAAACTGATATCGGGATGAGTATCCGTGGCCAGTCGCCTCAGCGCCGCTCGCGCCTCTCCTTGACTGCCTGTCGCAACTGCCAACACTTCACTCGGCAGCAGATAGCCCAAATTAAACGAATCCACCAGATTGAAATGCTCTTTTAAATAGCCAGCCATTCTGGCGTTTCTCACCATGGCCTCTATCGATCGACCAATCACCCCTATGTAGCGCCCTGACACCTCTGCGACATGACCTAAGGTTTGCAGACGAGCAATATTGCTAGAGAAACAACCGACCACGACACGCCCCGTGGAGCCATTGACAGCATCGAGCAATCCGTCAAACAATTCTGACTCGGAAAAGGAATGACCGGGCTGGTTTGCATTAGTTGAATCGCAAACTACTGCATCGATACCATCGCGGCCTAAACGGCGATAGACATCAGGCTCGAAAGCCCGGCCAACTATAGGCGCCGAATCTATTTTCCAATCTGCCGTATGCAGCACCCGCCCAGCAGAGGTCTGAATAAGCAGCGCATTGGTTTCTACAGTTGAGTGGGTGATAGGAATCCAGGTAACAGTAAAGCAGCCCAGATTGATTGTTTCGCCCTCCTGAACAGTCACAATAGGCGCATCAATCCCCTTCTGTCTTAGCTTTCGAAGCAGTACATTGCGGGTAAAGGGTGTGGTGTAAATTGGACACTTTAACTGTGGCCACAGATGAGCAATCGCACCTATGTGATCCTCGTGAGCGTGAGTAGCAATCAGTCCGACTAGCGCGTCGCTGCGATTACTAATAAATATTGGGTCAGGCATTTCGACTCGATTGCCTGACCCCGGATTTGCTTCATCTTTCTCAAAAGTGATCCCACAGTCCACCATCAGCCATTGCCCGGCATGGCCGAACAAATTTAGGTTCATACCAATCTCGCCACATCCGCCCAGAGGCACAAATAGAAAATCCTTCTGCCCAGGGATCATAAGCTCTTACTCGTTTCATATTGACATGCCGGACACCAGTAAAGTCGTCTTGATGCCACATTGTCTTTAATGATCTCACTGCCACAGTCATAGCAGGCCTGCGACTGCCTTGCGAACACCGCGTGGCGAAATTGACCTCGTGTCAGCCCCATCTTCTTTAATGCACTTACCCTAGGGGCTAGATTTGTCAGACCTTTGGTTTTATAGCTGCGTCGGGAAACTTCCAGCGTCGCTTTGGCAAGAAGATTCAACTGCTTCGTGCTTAACTGACTTGGCTTGGCCCAAGGGTTAACCTTAGCAAAGAAAAGAATTTCGGAGCGCAGATAGTTGCCTATTCCAGCGACGAAACTTTGATCGAGATAAAAAGCGCCGACTCCGCGATTACGAAATTTAAGCGATGACAAAAGACCTGCAACTTGCCGCCAGGTTAAATCCTCACTCAATATGTCCGGGCCAAGCTTCGCCAGAAAGGGATGTTCTAAAAGACCGGGTGTTTCCCAAACACTAATATCCGAGGCGCTGTATAAAAGGGCACTATGATCGATTGTGTGTATCGCCATTCGCAAAGACCGACCTGTCGATGGCAAGCGATCCCTTTTAACAACATACCACCGGCCATAGAGTTGATTGTGAGAATACACGCTTAAGCCATTGGCGAAGTGAGTCAACAGTGCCTTACCTCTGGTCTCTATGGCAATTACATAGCTGGATGCAAGCTCTTCTTCAAATCGACGCAGATCTGGCAGCCCGAAAAAAAAAGACTCGATAGGTTTATCGACAAGCACTTTGGCTATCTTATCAGCAGCGAGACGTATTTCTGGTCCTTCGGGCATAGGGCAAACATACCGGCTAAGTTAAATAGTATGAGGAAGTTATGTTAGCGTAAACGCTAACAGCAGCATTTTAGTTTTGCATAGCGGCGTTTAAGCCCCGTATCAAAGAAACCGCTGGGTCATTTCTATCCAAACTGGAATCATAAAAAAGGCCGCCAATGTCTGACAGGTGATTATGTTAGCCATCAAACTTTCATTCCCTCCTAGCTGCCGCGCCAATATATAAGCGGAAGGCGGAGCCGGCAATGCGGTAAGCAGTACCAATACCGTTGCAGTATGAGAGTTCAAGTCCAATAGTTTGCAGCACAGCAATATGATGGTCGGGAAAACCACCAGCTTATTAAGTGAAGCGACTACAAGCTGCCAACTTTGCTCGCCAATGCTTATAAAGCGAATACCTGCACCGACAGCAAGCAAGCCCAGCGGTAGAGCTGGCTGACTTAGAATCTCAAGCAATGATTCCAGCAAGGCCGGAATGGCAAAATTATTATAGCTGATGGTACAACCGATCGCGCAAGCAACCACCAAAGGGTTACTTAAAACCGAGCCCATCATCATATAAATTCGCTTAGCCCCAGTCTCTCCTTGCAAACTAAGAGAGATAACACTCAAAATATTTACGAGGGGAATATATACGGCAAGGCACAGGGCAGCGGTTGTCAGTCCCCTGTCACCAAATAGCAAGTCAATGGTAGCCAGTCCGATATAAGTATTGAAGCGAATACTGCCCTGATATATCGAACTCATGCTGCTAAGATCTTTAGCAATGAACTCTCTTAGGCCTACAATCAGCAAGGTTACCGCGAGCAGCCCAAGCCCGATCACTAGGCCTAACTCACTAATCTCATCCCAGCGAAAATTTGATTCACAAAGCCGCAAAATCAATAGCGAAGGGAAGAACAAGTAGTACGTGAGACGCTCAATTTCAGCCCAACCTGCTCGCGTCGATGTAGGCAATCGGCTCAAGCCAAAGCCGACCAAAATAATAGCGAAAATTGGAGTCAATGCAGTAATAATCATCGCGGCAGTCTACCGGCACTCGCTGGGCAATACTAGGCGCAATTATCGGCGGCTGAAGTGGGCTAGGCGCCATCTTAACTCATCTGATAAGCAGTTTTAAAAGACCGAATATGCTAGTTTAATCTTGTGAAATAGCTTAAGCGCCTTGATTAATAATGAACATCAGAAAATCAATCTTAGTGGTTATCGTATTATCCTTGTGCAACTCATTTGCTCTTGCTCAGCCGGCAAGCAAACCCGGCATTGCGTTGGACACAACTTGGAAAGTCGCAGCCTATTAATTCGCTAAAGAGAACTTGGCTCATACGCCCTAGGGAGTTGAGCACTATGAAAGAAACTACTTGTAAGGACTTGAACTTGCCAAAGTTGATTCTTTGCAGATAGACGACGTTTTATTTGCAGCGGCATTTGTCCACGATATGGGCGTGTTCGAACCCTATGTAGTTGCTGATGCAGAGCATTCCCAAACCGCAACCGAGAATATTGAATCAGTGCTGAATACAACAAATTTTCCCATTAGAAAAATTGCTGATGTAAAGACTGCCATCCTAGCCCACATGTTTTATGCTGAGGTTCCAGACAACAACACGGCGATAGTTTTGCATGATGCCGATACTCTGGATTTTCTAGGCATCATTGGCGTTACCAGAATACTCTGTGTCCACTCGCCAACCGTGGGCGAGTGATTTGCAAACCGCAGTCGGTACTCTAGAGGGCTTTAGCGAGCAGCTGCCTGCATCGTTAAAAACTCAAGCGGCGAAGACCATGGCAGAAACAAGGGTTGCAGAAATAAGAAGCTTTCTTGAAACTTTGAAGAACCAGAGCAATCAAGGTGCTACGCTTTAATTAGAAGGCAAGAGTGTTAGCCCTTATCTTTAACCTAACCTACTCCTAACTTACCCCAAACAACAATTAACAAAGAGTCAACTTTGGAATACACCGCCATAATTTTGTTTGCCATTGCTACCTGCGTAACCCCCGGCCCTAACAACACCATGATAATGACATCGGGGCTCAATTATGGTGTTCGACGAAGCCTACCGCATTACTTTGGTATCGTTTTCGGTTTTTCCGCTATGGTTTTAGCGGTGGGACTTGGCTTAGCTAGCTTGTTCGAGCAGCTGCCGATTCTGCATACGTTATTAAAGCTTGTAGGTGCTAGTTATCTTTGCTTTTTAGCCTACAAGATAGCTACCGCACCTATAAGCAATACTATCGACTCTAATGCTAAGCCGTTCACTTTTATACAAGCTGCCGCATTCCAATGGGTAAATCCAAAAGCTTGGGTATTAGCAGTAGGAGCCACGGCCACCTACACCGTCGCCTCAGACAGCTACGGCTTGCAAGTTCTAATCATTTCCCTGATTTTTTTGATTTTCGGTTCGCCCTGCATCATGCTATGGCTTTGGTTTGGGTCAGCGTTAAAACGCTTTTTGCAGAAACCTGCTACGGTAAGAGCCTTCAACATCATAATGGCTGCTCTCCTGGTCAGCTCATTGATTCCAGTATTTCTCAACTTAGCAGCTGAATTTAAATTGTAAAGCACGTTAACTTTCTAAAGATGCTGGACAGACCCATTACAATTTACTAATACTCACAAAAGAAAATAAATAGGAGCACTTCATGCAATATCAAATCACCGCATTCGATGGTACCGACGAGCAGGCAAGCGAGCGAAGAATGGCAGCCCGTCCTGCCCATCTTGCAGAAGCGGCTGCATTAAAAGAATCAGGAAATATTATTGCCGGTGGCGCGATTCTCGATGATGATGGCAATATGATTGGCTCTACTCTATATGTTGATTTTGAGACTCCTGAGGAATTAGACGCTTGGCTGGTTAACGATCCCTATGTCAAAGAGAGTGTTTGGGAGGATATTAATGTAATGCCAATACGACTTGCCGTAAAACCTTGATTTAATTTTTGCTGTAACTTTTAGCGTAATGTATCCGTCCTTAATGACACAGTGCTGGCAGTATCAGCCAGCTGTTCGGCCAGCGGTTTTCATACTGCATAGAGTTCGTGTTTAAGTCATTAAGGGCATTTCAAAATGCAACGCACTCCGTTATGCCTCCACTTCTTTTTTTGCTCGCCTTACTTCTTTTTTTCGCTCGACTTAATAGTCGCAGGCAATACCTCGATTGCTCAACCAGAGTGGAATACGCCCCTAACTGAACACGGCCAGCCAGACCTGCAAGGTGTTTGGTACTTTGACCAACACGCCCTTCACAAGACCTGACGAACTCGGTGATCAAAAGCCTTCACTCTTGATGAAGCAAAAAAATTAAAGAGGACATGCGGCAAACCAATATAACTCAAGACCAGCCTCTTGACTCCAATAGACCAGCACCAGAGATAGGTGCCACAATCGGTTTCGAAGCAGACTATAATTTTGCCACCAAACGAAATTCACTTATTCAAGTCAATGAGCAATACCGCACCTCTTTGGTAATCGAACCAGCTAATGGGCAAATCCGAGTCAGAGAGAACTTCGACGACTTTCATGAAGATCGCAAGGCACGGGGCATTGAAACCTATGCTGGCCCGGAGGCGCAAAATGCAAGCGAAAGATGCTTATCCAGAGGGCTCGCAGGTCCCTCACTTTACCCTATGCCGTTGAATGCGAATTTACAAATAGTGCAGACTTAGGCTTGCGTCATGATCATGACTGAAATGAATCACGATACGCGAATTATTTGGCTCTCGGGTAGCCATGACAGCAATAACTTCAAATCTTGGATGGGCGACTCAATAGGATTTTGTCAGGACAACATATTAATTGTGCGTACGGTCAACTTCCGACCGGAGCAGTCGAGTTTTTTTCATGGCAATGTCAGAACAATTTGAACTCACTGAAAGATTCAAAAGAGTAAGCGAAAATGAAATCGTGTATCGATATACAGTCAATGATTCCTTAGCTAATAGCCAAGCCTTCACGGCCCAGAGGAGCACTGCCCTTCGCGGTCCCGACCAGCTTATTTTCGAAATCGCATGTCATGAAGGAGACTATTCAATGACAGGTGTTTCAGCAAACACCCGTAGAGCAGGAGAAAGGTGTACAGCAGTCTGAGTCTTATCTCAAAACTAAAGAACACCGCGCTCACCGTAGAGCTCTTTAGTGAATTAC
>JBLHVT010000143.1:0-6437 GCA_047628735.1 Glaciecola sp. | reverse complement strand
ACATGCTTCGCCGTCACCGTAATAGGCTGTGGCGCAGAGCAGGCTAGCGGTCCAGTTGCCACATCAAATACCCAGAATTATAGTTGGAAGCTGATTACTTCCTGGCCTAAAAACTTACCCGCCCTTGGAACTAATCCTGAGCGATTCGCAGATTTAGTAAGAGAAATGAGCGGTGGTCGTTTAAATATTCGCGTATATGGGGCCAATGAGCTTGTCGGTGGCTTGGAAGTTTTTGATGCTGTATCTCAAGGAGTTGCAGAGATTGGCCATACGGCTTCCTACTATTGGCAAGGGAAAGTACCAGGGGCACCTTTTTTCTCTTCAATCCCCTTTGGGATGACAGTGGTTGAGATGAATGCTTGGCTAACTCATGGCGGCGGAGCCAGTTTGTGGAAGGAAATTTATGCACCATTCGATCTAATTCCTGTGCGCGGCGGTAATTCAGGAACCCAAATGTTTGGCTGGTTTAACAAAGAAATAAATTCAGTTGAAGATCTGCAAGGTTTGAAGATGCGCATTCCTGGATTGGGCGGTGAGGTACTGCGCCGAGCTGGCGCCACTCCTGTGACCATGCAGGCCAGTGAAGTATTTACCGCTTTGCAAACCGGGGCCTTGGATGCAGCTGAATTTGTTAGCGCCTACAATGATCTTGCAGCTGGCTATCACACTGTCGCTAAGTACTATTATTATCCAGGCTGGCACGAACCTGGCAGTGCACTAGAAACACTTTTCAATAAAACTGCCTTTGAATCTTTACCAAGTGATTTGCAGGCCATATTGATGGCTGCAACCGAGGTCATGAATCAAGCTGTGATTGACGAGATCACTGCCGGAAACAGTGAGTCTATGAAAGTTCTGGTTGAGCGCGAGGGAGTTCAATTAAGAAAGCTACCCGATGATGTCCTGCGTGAGCTCAAGCGAATTTCGCAAGAAGTTGTAGAAGAGCTAGCCGCTCAAGACGAAACTGCGGGTAGAGTATATGAGTCCTATAAAAGTTTTCAGGATACTATGCTCGACTACAAGCTAGTAAGCGAAGAAGCTTTTGACGATGCTAGAAGGCTTTGAACTAACCAGCTCAATATACTTGTTAAGGCCTATTCGGGTATTGCTCTTTTCTTACCGTTACCATCAAGCGCTACGAAAACAAACACCCCATCTGCAACCTTTTTTCTTTCACCTTCAACTAGCAATGACATCCAAACTTGCACTTGAAAATGCATAGAGCTGGTGCCTTTTTTTATAAGCTTGGTATAGCAGCTAACCGTTGCGCCGACCACCACCGGGGCTATAAAATTCACGTTTTGAATAGCTACCGTAGCACTTCGACCCTTAGCAACACTTTTAGTAGCAATACCAGCCGCTAGGTCCATTTGCGATACGAGCCAACCGCCAAAAATATCGCCACTGGCATTGGTGTCTTTAGGCATTGCTAAGGTTTGCAGTGCCAGCATTCCCTCTGGAGTTTCTCTGCCGGCATTAGTTTCGATTTCGGTCACCGCTGTAGTCATAGTTAATCTTAATGAATCCTAGTATAACGCCAAAAAACACCTTAATTTCTTAACAATTCAGGCAGCCAAGTCACTATGCCTGGTTGAAGAGCCAACACACAAAGTAAGCACAACTGCAGTATAACGAAAGGAACCGCGCCACGGTAAATATCGCTGGTTTTAATTTCTGCCGGCGCGACACTTCTTAAATAGAATAATGAGAAGCCAAATGGCGGAGTCAAAAATGACGTCTGCAGATTAATAGCAATCATGATACCTAGCCAAATTGGGTCCAGACCCATGCCTAAAAGTATTGGGCCCACCAGCGGCACAATCATAAAAGTTATTTCTATAAAGTCTAGAATAAAGCCTAGTAAAAAAATTAATATCATTACCGCGAGCATCGCCGTAAAGACGCCGCCGGGTAGATTTAGTAACAGTGACTCAACCAGCTCATCGCCACCGAAACCTCTGAATACTGATGAGAATATGCTTGCGCCGACGAGTATAAGATAGACCATTGAGGTTACACGCATAGTCTCGATGGACACTTCATGAAGCACTTTTATAGTTAGTCCGCCTCGTATCAACGATAGAAATATCGCGCCAAACGCACCCACACTCGCGGCTTCTGTGGGAGTGGCTAAGCCGCTCAGTATCGAACCAAGGACTGCCACCATTAAAAATACTGGGGGCAATAGACCTTTGATTAACGCGAGAACTATAGAACCATTTTGTTTTTCATCCGCACCTTTTTCTGTCGCCGGTGCATCAGCCGGTTTCAAAATTGCAGTCGCAAATATATACAAGGCATAAGACAATACAAGTAAGAATCCGGGCACAATTGCGCCAGCGAACAGATCCCCGATTGAGATAAAATCCGGAGCAAAATTGCCACTGTTGAGCTGTGCCTGCTGATAAGCATTGGACATAACCTCACCAAGCAAGACAAGACAAATAGAAGGGGGGATTATCTGCCCGAGAGTACCTGTCGCACAGAGTGTGCCTGCAGCTAAAGAAGGTTTATAGCCAGCCTTTATCATCGTTGGTAATGACAGAATACCCATCGTCACCACGGTCGCACCGACAATGCCGGTACTAGCGGCCAAAAGCATGCCAACCAAGACTACAGAGAGTCCTAATCCGCCCGGCACGCCCCGGAACACAATTGCCATATTCGAAAGCAAGTCCTCGGCAATTTTACTCTTCTCGAGCATAGCGCCCATAAAAACGAAAAGTGGCACCGCGTATAAGTTTTGATTGACCAAGATTCCGTAAATCCTATTCGGAATAAGCCCGATAAAAGCCGAATCAAACACGCCTGTTACACTGCCGACCCCTGCGAATATTAGAGACACCCCCGCCAATGACAGTGCGACGGGATAGCCCATCATCAGTACTAAACAAATTACTGCGAACAAAATGAAAGGCAAGGCTATTTCCATTATTTTGTCTTCATCACAATGCTGATAGATTTAATTAGTTCTGAGATTCCTTGTAAACACATCAACGTTATCAGCACATAGATAGTGGACTTCAACAAATAAACCAAAGGCAAGCCGCTAGTCTCTGGCGAACCCTCTAAAATTCGCCAGCTAACTGAAACATAGTCCCAGCTGGTCCAAGCTACAAATGCCAATGTCACGAATAGAAAAAAAACAACGCCAATAATATCCACGATTGCTTTAGTCCTTTCACTGAAATTGCTGTAAAAAATATCGACGCGAACATGCCCATTATCCTTAAGTGTATAAGCAGCGCCCAAGGTAAAAACTAGCGCATTTATGTACATGATGGATTCTTGCAGCGCTATGGAACCAATCTGAAACCCATAGCGAAGCACAACCACAGTGAGCGTTATCATTACCATCAAAAGTGCTAACCAAGCCGCACTGCGGCCAATGAAGTGGTTAAGCCGATCAATAGCATTTGAAATCTTTAAAAGTGAAGATAGGTTCATGAATAAATCAGCACTGGGCTCTACATAGGTCGTGTTTTAGATAAGGCATGGGTGGTCAAAGAGGCTGATTATGGCACAGGGGGGCTTTGCAACGCGATCCGAAGGCTAAAGCATAAACCAAGTTCGAATTAGCTGGTAACTAAGCACCACAAGACTGAGACTCAGCAGAATCATGAGACTACCAAGCAGCCAATAGCCGCCACGACGCAGTGCGGTAGACCAGCGTTGACGATATCCAGCATCAGGGTTTGCCAGCGGAGGAATATTGTCAAACAATACTGCAAAACAAAGGCCAGCTGTCGCCCAAAATAACGCAACCAAGGACGGCATCATTAATTGATAACCCTCCAATACCTGCGATTCAAACAAACTTAAGCCAAATCCTATAAGTCCAGCTAGAGCTACCATGATTAGCAGCCATTTAAGTCGAGAAAACAGTTTTGCAATAGTCTGGAGACGCTCAAGCATGAGACAATCTAATTATTAGAATATCTGGCTTTGTAGCCTGCAGCTCTGATATTAGTTTCATATTCATATTCACTAATAATACGGCCATAGCATCCATTATGAAAATAGACGTTCCTTTTCTTGCCGGGGCTGACCCAGAGGGCCAACCGGTATTTGAAAGTTTACAGGTTGAACCCTTCGGCGACGAGCAAGATGTCTACAGGTTGGTCAACTCGCCGCTTTTGACCCGTAATTTAGCCGCTGGTGACCAAGTAAAACTAGTAAACCCAGGTACAGCTCAGTATGAGTTGATTCAGCGCAGTGGTAATCTATGTATTCGGGTTTTCCGTAAACATCAATTACAGCGGCTATCTGACAGGTTAACGCCAGCCATTGAAAAGCTCGATGGTAGCTTAGACCTACAAAATGAAAGGGCTTTAGTCTACAGTATCCACTACTCGATCGGTTTTCAAATCATTGAAAATATTTTAAGCGAATGCATCGCAGATTATCCCGATACGGTTTGGTATTATGGCAACGTTTACGACCCTAAAGATGGCGAGACACCTTTGAACTGGTGGCTAGAAATCGAATCCCAAGACTAAAGTAATATCTATTAGGCGCACTTATGATTATTCTAGTTTCTCCAGCTAAATCTCTAGATTTCGATTCTCCTGCCAAAACTAAACAATTTAGCGAGGTAGGGTTTCTTTCCGATTCCAAAGAGTTAATGAAGGGATTAAAAAAATATCAGCCCGAGCAGCTCTGCGAATTAATGCATATGAGCGAAGCATTAGGGGAATTGAATTTTACCCGCAATGCAAATTGGAAGGCTCCGTTCACGCCAGAAAATGCGAAACAAGCAGTTTTCGCATTCCGCGGGGATGTCTACCAGGGAATGAAAGCGGAAGAATATTCAGCCGCGGAATTAAACTTTGCCCAAAAGCATTTAAGAATTTTATCGGGTCTCTATGGTTTGCTAAAACCACTTGATCTTATTCAACCCTATAGACTTGAGATGGGCAGCAAATTTGCTAACGAGCGAGGCAAGAATTTGTATGAATTTTGGGGCTCAAAGATTACTGATAGAATAAATTCTGAGCTGGCTCCACTGAAAACAAAATTACTTATCAACCTCGCGTCTAATGAATATTTCAGTGCAGTCAATTCCAAAAATGTCGACGGTGAAATAGTCACACCAATTTTTAAGGACTATTCCAATGGCAAGTATAAAATCATTAGCTTTTACGCTAAAAAAGCCCGTGGCGAGATGGTTACCTACATTGTAAATAATCGTATTGAAACGGCAGGGCAATTACTGGACTTTGACGTTAATGGATACCGCTACAACGAAACGGATTCTACTGCTGCAAAGCCGGTTTTTCTTCGCAAACAAAGCTGAAGGCTCTGCCACTGATGAAAGAAGATTTACCGTTTAGCCAAGCAAGTGAAAATAATAAACACGCTCTTCTTGATGTCCTTGTCAAAAAACTAAAAGGCAAGAACTCCGTTCTCGAAATTGGTGGGGGCACAGGTCAGCACGCAGTATTCTTTGGAAGAAAGTTCCCCAATTTAACTTGGCAATCTACCGATGTCGAGGAGAATGTTTCAACCTTGAATCTAAGGATTTCTAACGCAAAACTAAACAACGTTCCTGCCGCCTTCTCACTGAATGCGAATGACTCACAGTGGGATGCTGATGAATACGACGTTATCTTTACAGCAAATAGTTTACATATAATGTCGCTAGAATCGGTGGAGAACCTGTTTGCGAAAATCAGAAAACATCTCAAGGCAAACGGCGTTTTTTTGGCTTATGGGCCGTTTAAATATGCGGGAGAATTTACTACACCAAGCAATGCCGACTTTGACCTTTGGTTGAAGGATCGAAATTCTGGGAGTGGTGTTAGAGACTTTGAGCGTGTCAATGACTTCGCACAAAGTGCAGGGCTTATTTTACAAGAAGATAATTCAATGCCTGCCAATAACCAGTTAGTAGTATGGGCCAAATCTGAGTAATAGCACCTTCAATGGCCTCTCTTGTTTGCGCTTTAGACCGTTTTATCTCAGTAATAGTTTCCGATGCCCACCCAAATTAGTAGAGCATCGGTGCACTAAAAGCGCGGCGGCCGTTACTAACGCCTTTTGATACCAGTAGCTGTCTACTTGTACTCTTCGTATGCCGCTCTAACCCATCGCTCAGTCCCAGGGCCCTGCTCTGCAAAGCCCTCAACCACGTTAGACGCCACAACTTGATCCGCTGACCGTCCTTGAGCTATTGCGCTGCGCAGCCGTTCACGAATTGTCACCAGCATTGACCGGTACTCCAATAAGTCTGTTCGCTTAGCCAGCTGCCCATGGCCAGGAATAATAATCGTATCATCGTCAATCATGCCGGCAATTTTCCACAGTGAATCTATCATGCCACTCGTACTTCCACCGTTTGGCTGGTCAATAAAAGGAAGTCCATATCGCACAAACATATCACCGGTATGCAGCACATTAGACTCTTTAAAATATACCTGAGCATCACCATCGGTATG
>JBLHVT010000142.1:0-6500 GCA_047628735.1 Glaciecola sp. | reverse complement strand
CGTGATTTTGCGAGCCCGAAATTTCGGCCGCCCCTTGAACTCCTAATATACCCTATGAATAAAAACTTAAACTGGCTGTTTGAAGGCTCTCAAAGGACTGAATTGTCTTAACTTAGCTGGTAAGGTCTGTCACTGTAACGCCAATTCTGAATCTTTCATCTAATAAATAAGGGTGACAACACCCAAGAGGCTTGCATGCAACTCAACTTAGCATTCAAAAGCTCAGCCTTTATACTCTCAGCCTTAATTTTAAGCGCTTTGGTAAGCGTTTTACTTTTGTCATTCAAAAGCTATTCACAAAGCTCAGCGCCAAGCACTGTCTTGGTTTCAAATCTCAGCGAGATTGAATGGGGCCCGCCAGGCACAGGCGATGGATTCCCTGTGGGAGTGCGCACTGCAAAGCAGGGACTAGACGAGTTGTCTGGGGGCATTACTTACTTTGCGCTGTTTCCAGCCGGATCTCATTTTGACCTACATTGGCACACCCATGATGAATATGCCGTGGTCGTGTCCGGTAGCTTGGAAATACGTCTTGGAGATGAAACACATGCTTTGGAGGTGGGCAGCTATATTGTAATACCTGGCTCACTTGAACATGCTTGGACAGTGCCGGCCGGCGGCGACGATGCTATGATATTGGTTAGAAGAGCGGGACCAGCGGACTTTCATTTCGTAAAATGAAAGCCTAATCGCGGCACAAAGCTTCTGGAAGCAAGCGTCTAGTCGTTCTTCTCTTGCTCTGCCTCGTCATCACTTTCTGCCTTGGCTTTATCCGAAGATTTCCCTGTTTTGCCCAACCCGGTGGCGTACTTCATTAAAGGATTCAGCTCCATCAAGCCTGATATAAAAGTTTGATGCATCTTTATCATCGTCATCCAGTTCTCAAGAAATAGAGAACCGCCGTCTGTTAGATCATAAATTCTTCGTGCTGGGCCGTCCTTACTCGTATCCCATTTCGAGGACACCATGCCAGAATCTTCCAACTGGCGCAGGAGTCGATAAATAGAACCCTTGTTGTATTTACCTATGCCCGACTCTTCTAGACGCTGCGCCAATTCATAGCCATAGGCCGACCAGCCGTTTAACATTGCTAGTAAATGAGCGGTAAGCATATCGCCGGAAGGTGACACTTTTGGCCCATCGGATGAGGCTTTTTCCTTTTTTGTCATCTTATTCTCCATTTGCTGTTAATTACATTTGACATTTAAGTGCATTTTGCATATAGTCGCAACTGTTGACTTAATCCAGTGCTGAAAAGTTACACAAAGCACTGTCTTAAACATCATAACCTATTGAATTAGCAAACCTAACTGGAGAATGACCATGACAAAGACTGCAACTAGCAAACCTGAAACTGTTGAAACTGTTGAAACTGTTGAAACTAACAACTCAGAGTCAAAATACTCTGTAGACAGCTACTTTGAAACAATGGAAAAAGGCGCTGAGAAAATGGCAGAAAGTTTCGCACAGGCTCGTGAGCGTAACACACGTATTATGAATCAGTTCGTAGAATCTGTAACCTCGGGCCAGAAAGACTTTATCGAATTAGGCCGCACCGTTGCAACACAGCCTACCGATTACAGAGCAAACATGCAGGCAATGCTTGATACGATGAATCGACGTCAAGCTTGTGCTCTAGAACTAGGCAAAACTGTCTATAAAGAGCAAAGCGAAGTGAGCAGCGCTGTTTCAGAAAACATGGGAAAGGTTTTCGCTCCCCTGAAGAATGCCAATTACGATTGGACAGCACCTTACAAGAAGATGGCTGAGTATTGGGTTCCTGCCACTAAGTAAACGGTGAGCAGATTTTGGTTTTCCCGACTACGATAAGTCTGTAGTCTAGAGCCAGACGCATAATTAAAAGGGATACCGGTGGCAAATTTCCTCAACCAAGGCATGGGATTCGACTCCTTCGAGCAATTAAGGGACGCGTTCGATCATGACCCTGGAGTGGAGCTAACGCTTACGCCACTATGGCGAGAAGTGATGTGGCCCACTGAATGGCTTCGGCTGCGGGTAGACCCTATTTTTTATGGCTTTAACGTACCTCACGGTAACGGCGAGCCGGTGTTGCTGGTGCCAGGATTCATGGCCGGTGACGTTATAATGTTGGAAATGCACCGCTGGCTTAAACGCATAGGCTATAACGCGTCCTTATCCGGAATACTTAGCAATACAGATTGTCCGGATGCCACTGCGACACGCTTATTAGATAGGGTCAGACGCATTCATGGTGAAACTGGCCAAAAAGTAAAATTGGTTGGCCACAGCCTCGGTGGAATGCTTTCAAAATATTTAGTTCAGCGAGAACCGCAATTGATCGATAGAGTGATCACTATGGGGTCCCCATTTCAGTCTTTGGTAAAAGCCCATCCTGCTGTTGTCGGTATCTGGGAGACGCTCAAACTTAATAAAATGGGCACTGTAGGATCAAATCTTAAGCCATCATGTGCAACCGGCTTCTGTACCTGTGGATTTGTTCAAAGTATTCTTCAGCCTGCCACTGTGCTGCCTCCACAATTTGCTATATATTCAAAACTTGACGGTGTTGTCGATTGGGAGTCTTGTATCGAAGATGATGCGAAGATGAACACGCAGGTCAGTTGTACCCACATCGGAATGATTGTAAATCATTCGGTGTACAGAGCAGTCGCTAGTCGACTCTCACAAAAAATCGAAGTTCAATAGCGGAGTATCCGCAATTCTAAAAACAAATGAAGCTCTCGGGGTGTTATATGGCTGGTAAAGACGATCTAGATCCAATGCGAATGATGCGTGAATGGTTTGTGAAATCTGAGCAGATTTACAGTGACGCGATGACGGAAGTTATGGGAGATGAACGGTTCTCAAAAACTACTGGCCGCTACATGCAAGAAACATTGCATATGCAGAAAATGTTTGGCGAAGCGATGGGACAATACCTTGCGAATCTTAACCTTCCTTCGCGAGCTGAAGTTGTAGAAATTAAAGAAAGGGTAACAAGCATAGAAGCGACTTTAGACTCTATACTAGTTGAAATGCGCGCGTTGCGAGCACAGTCGGCTTCCGGTACTTCAACTGCCCCGAAGAAAAACCCTGTGCGCACTAAAAAAGCGCCCGTAAAAGATGCTTGAGTAAAGGATACCATTTACATGAGTGCTAATGCCGAGCGCGTTGAAGATGATATTTCTCAGAAAGCTATTGATGCTCGGGTTACCGAAGTCATCAAAAAAGCACTTCAACGAAATATCCCCGGACTTGCGAGCCTTCCGGAGACTGAGGCACAACTTGAAGTCGGTACTAGCGACAAAGAGTTGATCTACAGTCAGGACACTGCTCGCCTTTACCACTACACACCACTAGTAGATGAGATCTATCGAGTACCAATTTTGCTCGTGATGTCTCCTCTTGCACGCGGTTACATTATGGACTTGGCTAAGGGTCAATCCTTGGTCGAGTATTTCCTGAACGCCGGTCATGACGTTTATATGATTGATTGGGCTGCTCCGCAAAAAAAGCATAAGGATCTGAGCCTAAGTTCTTACGCCTGCGATATGCTTGGCGACTGTATCGATCAGGTGGTTGCCGACTCTGGCGAGCCCGATGTGAGCCTGGTTGGTTATTGCATGGGAGGCCTACTCAGCGTTTGCTATCAAGCTACACATCCTGACAGTCCTGTAAAAAACCTCGCGTGTTTTACCACCCCGGTAAACGGTGACGGTATGGTGCTGTACAAAAAATGGTTAACGTCTAGAAGTTTTGACATGGATAGGCTTGTTGATGAACTTGGGGTGATACCCACTGAAATCATCAATATGTCGATGCAGGCTTTGCGGCCTTTGCACAAAAATGCCAATCAGTTAAAGTTACTTAACAATGTTGATAACGATGAATTCGTTAAAGCACATCTGCGTTTTGAACGTTGGGCTGTTGATCAATTGCCTTTCCCTGGAGCTCTCGCTAAGGAGTTTATGATTGATTTTGTCCGCGACAATAAGCTTATTAAAAAAGAGCTAGAACTCAATGGCACCATCGTAGATCTGTCTAATATAACGGTGCCATTTCTTCATGTCGCCGCCTCGTTCGATCATATAGTTCCTGAAGCATCTTCAAAGGACCTGATCGGCATGGTTGGATCAGAAGACAAAAAAGAAATTATAGTTCGAGGCGGTCATGTGAGCTTGGTTGCCGGAGGCAATGCTATATACAGACTCTGGCCTCAGCTTGATCAATGGATCAGTGAAAGAGCCGATTAACACAAGGCTTAAGTGAAATAGCAGATTGAAAAGAATTTGGAGAGAAGCATGACACAAACAAATGAAATAGACGCATCAGTACAACCCGTCAAGGTAGAACTAGACGGAAGCGAATTTACCATCCGCCGAATTGAGCCCGATGATGCCGACGCTTTGCTGAGCTATGCCAAAACCCTGCCCCGCCATGACATAGTCTATATGCGGCGAAATCTTAGCACTCAAGCAGGTATCGACAAATGGTTTCGCGCTCTAGATAACGGTAATACCTTTGCCTATGTCGCAGTCCAAGACAAGAAAATCGTCGGTTATTCTTCTATAAACACTAGCGGGCTTGACTGGTCCAGCCATGTCGCCGACATACGCGTTTCGGTGTCCCCCGACGTGCGCAAAAGCGGCTTAGGTCGTGTCTTAGTTCGTGAAGCGTTCCGATTGGCTGTCACTCTTCAAATAGAAATCGTAAGAGCTAGCATGACACCAGATCAAAAAGGCGCCCGCGCCTTGTTCGAAGAGCTTGGCTTTAAGAACGAGGCCATTATGAAGGACCATGTGAAAGACTTAGACGGCGCTTACCATGATCTATTGGTTATGGCTGTCAATGTAGAAGCTTTTTTCGCTCAACGCCAAGCCTACGGACTAGAATAACGTAGCGGCTATTGCTGTTTCTTAGCAACTGTTGTTTCTTAGCAACATTTAACCACAGCAATGATAATTTGAACAAAGATGGCTTCAACAAAGATGGCCTCAACAAACAAAGCCCCCAGTCAGTCAATGAGACTTTGATAAACAAGCGCCTTAAATTTGGACGCAATAGAAAATGCGCCAGCCGGCTGAACCTGCAGCATGATCACCGCGGCAGTCTCTGTGACCGGATCAGCCCAAGAGAATGTGCCAAGTGACCCACTCCAACCAAACTCACCATTATTAACACCATATTCACTTTTAGAAGCGTCTGTAACTACCGCTAAGCCATAGCCCCAGCCGCGATCCAACATAGGGCTGGCTGGGTTGGTACCAAATGGCATTAGCTCTGGTGCAATCTGGTTAGCCGTCATCGCTGACACCGCTTCTGCCTGTAATACTCGATGACCACCTAACTCACCGTCATTTAACAAAGCCTGCAGAAACCGTAAATATTCCGGCACCGTAGACACTATGCCAGCGGCACCTTCTTTCAAAGGCGGGTTCTCAGTTATAGGCACATCCATTGCTGGCAATGGCGCAAGACCGCGGGTTCCATCTGGTATTCGATACGCTCGAGCAAGTCGATCCTGCTTGAGTGCTGGAACATAAAAACCAGTATCAGGCATTTCTAAAGGATCAAACACCTTTTTACGCAAATACTCATCAAACGGCTGCCCGGAGACTATCTCCACAACTCTGCCTAATATTGTGATTGAGATACTGTATACCCACTGTTCACCAGGATCACCGATCAAAGGGATTGCAGCAACTTTATCCGATAAAACAGCAAGACTGTCCGCGCGCGAGCGCACAGCATTGCTGCGATATAACGCGCTGAAACGATGACTAAGGCCTGCCGTGTTTAACAGCAGATCCTCAATAGTGGGTTCACGACCAGGCTTGCGCGTCGCAGAGGATTCCGGCTGCTCAGGGTTAACATAAACTGTTAGATTTTGAAAACTCGGGATATACCGAGAAACCGGATCGGACAAAGCGAGCTTCCCCTCGTCAACTAGCTGCAATACGGCCACGGCGGTTATGGGTTTACTCATTGAGCGAATTTGAAAAATAGAATCCTTCCTCATCGACTGCGCTAACTCAATATTTTGCCAACCCATTGCCTCTAAATAAACCAGCTTGCCATGGCGAACGACGCCTGCAACCAAACCTGCAACCTTGCCTTCTTCAACGTGCTCACGAAGCACCTTGTCCAATAAGCCAAGTCGCTGGGAGGAAATGCCCACTGTTTCTGGCTCCGAAATGCTTAAGGCGCCCGCCGCTGGAAGCGCTTGTTTGGAGACCATGAGTAGACAAAACGAGGATAATGCGATGAAGGTGCGCAGCGTCATGATTCACTCCAGAGTTCAAATTAATGATTATTTAACCCACAGTGTTGCATCAACTCCAAGTTAGCGCAATTTACCGCTATACCTTCAAAGCCCAAGCACTTGGGTCTCCTGAACCGGATTTAATTAATTTTCAAGGCCGCTACGAGCCCCACCCTATGTCAGCCGGCAGTATTCAAAGTGGCGAATCAAGCCTAGAAGAAACGTAAGTAGAGGTAGAGGTAGAGGTAGAGGTAGA
>JBLHVT010000141.1:0-6664 GCA_047628735.1 Glaciecola sp. | reverse complement strand
GATATTTTTGAGCGCGTATCTCGGGGCGAGAGTATAACAGAGCCTAAAATTCAATCTAAAGAATCTGTCGAACTTAGCCTCAGTTGGTTACCGTTTTAGCGTATCGCATTATTTGCTAAGCGGGAATTTTTTAGATACCTGCGCGTTTGACCCAAATCTGATAGGACTGTAGATTATCGGCTTTGTTTTATAGCTTTTGGAGATAAGATGGCTACCGTATTGATTACTGGCACAAACAGAGGTATCGGGCTTGAATTTGTCGAACAGTTTTTGGCACAAGGCGATAAAGTTATTGCCAGCAGCAGGAACCCAGCAGACCAAGGAGCACTCCAAACACTGGCGATGAACAACTCATCCTTACAGCTGGTTGAACTCGATGTGGGTAGCCAGGCCTCTATGGAGGCTCTTCCTGATCGGTTAGCCGGGGCTCAAATAGATGTGTTCGTTAATAACGCAGGCATTTACGGTCCGCGGGTAGGCTTTGGTGAGCTAGAAGCCGCGCCCTGGGCTGAGGTATTTCAAGTCAACTGCACCGCGCCTTTGATCCTTACTCAGCTTTTGATGGAGAATTTTGCCAAGGGTGGCGATAAGAAGCTGGTCTACCTGACCTCCAAGATGGGATCTATAGGAGACAACCAAGGGGGTGGATCACATATTTATCGCAGTTCTAAGGCGGCTTTAAACGCGGCAGTAAAGAGTTTGGCGATTGATTTGAGTGACAAGGGGTTCTCGGTAGCGCTGCTGCATCCGGGCTGGGTAAGAACCGACATGGGCGGGCCCAACGGTTTAATCGATACCAAGACCAGTGTCACCGGCCTTATGGAAGTCATCGCGGGCCTAGATCCGGCGAGCAGTGGGCGTTTCCTTAATTATGATGGCAGTGTAATTCCTTGGTAAAAGGCGGTAACAAACGGGCAGTAAACTGTCACTTTAGTTCACGTGTAAATTAGCCTACAGCGAACAGGTATCCCAATCATGCTATTCTACGTGCCTTATTTGGTCTTCCAACAGGGTAATGGTTCCCTATTTAATGACGCATTCAATTCAAAACAAAACGCTGTGTATTTTACTCAGCCTCGGCTTGTCACTGTTTCCTAGTCTTTCGTTCGGCCACGGTGGCGTCGCTCTGCAGGGCGATCTTTGTGTTGTTAATATTAATTTTTTGACAGCCCACTTTACGGTATTTCAGCCGGAAACTAGGGAGACTGACGAGTTCTGTGAAGACATACCTGATGTCGGCCGCTCGGTATTCGTGATGGAATATCTTCATGATTTGTTGGAGCAGATGGAAATTGATTTTCGAATTATTCGAGATGTAAACAGTGTCGGCAAATACGCGACTTGGAATGACGTCCTCGACATCGTTGACCTTGAAGAGGCCACCGTTTACTACGAAGAACCGAGAATTGAACAGGGTGGTTTTTATACCGCCAGCTACTCGTTTGAAGACCGTGGCACTTACATCGGTATCGTTAATGCTTCACACCCAACCGAGGATAGAGACTACAACGCGGTCTTCTATTTTCAAGTTGGCGGCGCGGACTGGGGAACACTGCCATTATTTGCTGGCATGCTAGTTCTTCTTCAGATTGGTTATTGGTTTAGTAATGGCGGCTGGGAAAGGCGCAAGCAAAAAAAGCTCCTTGGAGCTGCTAGCTAGTTTCTTGTTATCTTGATGGCGCTTAAATTTGATATTGTCGAAAATAATGTCATCATTTGAGGTAGAGATTTTAGTGAAGACCATCGGAGCCGATAGATTTAACAAACAAGCTGTGTAATTTCATTTAGTTATCTGGTGATTTTGCGTGAATACGAAGATTCTGAGATTGAACAAAGCGGGCGTTCCGGTTAGCTGGTTGACTCGCGAAGAAACGGCAACACTCTTAGTCAAAGACCAAGTAATTTGGTCTATGGGTGATACAGTGATGGAAATCCGCGGAGGCATTAATCGCTGTGGAGTTCAGTCTGTCCTCAAGCTCCCCAGCATTGTTGCCTGCGAAGGCAAAGTTCATCAAGACCATTACGACCCTCCCTTGGAAAATAAATTTCTTTACCGCCGAGACAAAAACATTTGCCTCTACTGTGGTATTTCTTTTTCTTGGGAAGATCTATCTAGAGACCATGTGCAGCCGATTTCCAAAGGAGGCCGAGATATCTGGACCAACGTGGTTACTTCATGTCGTCGCTGTAACAATCGCAAAGCAGATAGAAACCCAGAAGACGCGAAGATGGAGTTGCTTGCGATCCCCTTTGTTCCGAACAAGTATGAATTTCTATACCTGTCCAATCACAATGTGTTAGTGGATCAGATGGAGTTTCTGAGCGCTAGATTTTCCATTCATATTAAGGTCTCATAATCAGCGCCATACAGTCCACTTGTCCTGTCTAAAGCTATGCCTGGCAGAGGCTATAATGGCTAATCGTGGTAGCATATGACTTCGCCTAACGTAGACTTTGTTGTAATGAAATCCACTGCCCCTCAAATCCCATCTGAAGCTGCATCTCAAAAGCCCGTGGCAGGATTTCTTTTGTCTCTGGTTGCTGCAGGACTGTGGGGAATACTTCCTATCGCTCTTAAAGAGTTGTTGGCAGGCATGGATGCAACCACTATTGTTTGGTACCGATTTTTTGCTGCAGGATTGGTGCTGACAGCCTGGCTGGCCGTAAAGGGCAACTTGCCCAATCTCGTAGAAGCAGCGCCTTCGGTTCGCTGGATATTAATCATTGCAGCATTAGGATTGTGTGCGAATTATTCTTTATTCTCACAAAGCCTAAATTACGTGAATGGCGAGACTAGTGAAGCGGTTATCCAGCTAACTACCCTATTTTTAATTTTTGGGGGTGTTATTTTTTACAAAGAGCCTTTCGATGGTATTCAGAAGCTAGGCACAGCGCTTATTGTTGTTGGATTGATTTTGTTTTTTCATGACCGGCTTGCTTCTTTCGGCAGTTTTGAAAACCAAGAAACCATCGGCGTACTGATTGTTTTTGTGGCGGCCGTCACATGGACCGTTTATGCCTTGTTACAGAAGAAGTTGTTAAAAAGTTTTTCATCTGTCCAAATTTTATTTCTGATCTATGCCTTTTCTGTAGCTGTGCTGCTGCCATTTGTTTCACCTGCAAAGCTATTTCAACTTAGTAGTTTTGAGTTGGCGCTATTGGGTTTCTGTTGTATTAATACGTTAATAGCCTATGGCTGCTTTGCCGAGGCTCTTAATCTTTGGGACGCGTCCAAAGTGAGTGCGGTTCTCGCTTTGGCTCCGCTTTTCACCATTGGAACTTTAAAGCTTATCGTTTTCTTTGATCCGGGCTATGCGTTCTCCGACCGCTTAACGATTATCTCTTTGATGGGTGCTGCGTTTTTGGTGATTGGCTCTGTACTTGCTGCTTTAATGCCGGTGATCAAATACAAAATTCGGGAAAAATATCGCTAGTTGTTGAGTCTTCAGCAATTTCCCGAATTTCTGTACATTGACAGCGTTGGCAAAATGCTAAAAACTTGGCTTAAATCAAAATAACAACAAAGCGAGTTTACCTATGGGCAAGAAATTCTCAATTCTTCTGATAGCCAGCTTTTTAGCGACAATTACAGCCAATTCACTTCTCGCTGACGTATCCCGTTTAGAAATCAGTAAACAAGAAACACTAGTCGGCGCGAGTTCACTATCAAGCTATACCTCTATTACCGGGGTAGCGTATTTTGTCTTAGACCCGAACGAGACGGCCAATCAAGCAATCACCGATATTGTCTACGCACCACTCAACAGGGACGGCTTGGTTGAGTTCTCAACCGATTTCAGGATTCTCGTGCCCAACGCCGCTGTAGCCAACGGCACCTTGCTCTACAATGTTAACAACCGTGGTGGTAGTCGTTTTCCTCCCGAAATATCCCCAGATCACCCGCTGAGTAAAATGGGATTCACTTATCTTGCCACCGGCTGGATTAACGAACTTGTTCCTGAGGAAGGGCGGCTGCTGCTGCATGCCCCAATTGTACGCGAGTTGTCGGCTTCGATTGTTGGGCAGGTGCGCTATGAGGTGACAGTGGGGGCATCAGTGGATGGCGTGAATATCGCCGGAGCAGGCCACTTGGCGTATAGGCCAACCAATGCTGGGCTGCGCGGTGCAACTTTAACTCGGCGTCAGTACCAAAATGAACCTCGTGTTCCAATAGGTGGATCTCAGTTTGAGCTAAAAGTCTCCGAAGTCGATGACAGCACTCAGCCTATGGTAAGCCTTGTTCTAGAGGGTGGGTTTGTGCCAGGAGTTATTTATGAACTACTTTATGAAGCTCAAGACCCTGTGCTTGCAGGCGTGGGAATGGCAGGCATTCGGGATTTAGTTTCTCTTATTCGTCAGAAAGCGGCTACCGCCGGTGAGCTACAAGCGCTAAACCTTTCTGTCATTGAAAACACCGTTGCTTGGGGGAATTCCCAAAGCGGTAGACTTCTACGTCAATTTATTTATGACGGGTTTAATGCTGATCTTGCTGGGCAAAAAGTTTTTGACGGTATTATTCCCGTGATTGCCGGGGGCGGTTATGGGATGTTTAACAATCGTTTTGCAATGCCGACACGAACCAATGGCCAGCATTCAAATCATCTCTATCCCAATGATTATTTTCCCTTTACCTACGGGATAAGCACCGACCCGTTCACCGGCAAAACAGGCAGCGTATTAGCTAAGTCGCGAAGCAGTAATACGGTGCCAAAAATTATGCATCTGCAAACCTCTAACGAATACTGGGTAAGGGCGGGTTCGTTACCACACACAAATCCGGAAGGCACAGCGGATGCCGTTATTCCTGATGAGGTGCGTTTTTATACTATTGGCGGGTCACAGCACGGATCGGGCAACGGTATTGCCCGGGCAGCAAGTAACGGTCAGCTGCCTCCTAACCCTAATATGTGGGCACCATTTTCCTACTCGCTAATTGTTGCAATGCATGACTGGGTTTCGCAAGGTGTTGAACCGCCTGCTTCTCGCTACCCTAAAATAGCCGACGGCAGTCTTGTGCCCTCTCATTTAGACGGGGCTATTAATAAATCCGCATGGCGACAAATGAAAGGCGTTAATCATCCCCGTGCGATGTATCAGCCTGCCTCCGCTGACTATGGCGATCTATGGCAGTCGCAGCGCATCATTAGTCGTCACCCTAAGTTCAGTGACGACCTCTACGGAGCATTGGTGCCATCTGTTAACGATGACAATAATGATTCTCCGGTAAGCACACTGCTGCCGCCGATGACCCAGGTGCCTCTTGCAACTTTTATGTCTTGGAACTTAAGATCATTTACAAGTGGTTCAGAGCAATCTCTAGCTAGATTATCAGGTGCCTATATTCCTTTTGCTGCTAATCCGGCTATTGCAAATCAGATGGATGACTCTCGCAGCACAATTTCGGGATTATACGAGTCTTTTGAAGACTACCTAAATCAATATGAGCAAGCTACCGATGGGCTTATAAGTGAGGGTTATCTGCTGCCAGAGTTTAAACAAACAATAATGACTATTGCGCGTTCTAACAAGAGCGTCTTTGAACAATAGAAAGTGAGCAATAGAAAGTGAGCAATAGCATATGTACAACAGCCAATGGAAGATGATGGTTTTAGGGCGTGACTCGATAGCGCAAAAGAGTTGAAGAGTCATCTTCTGGCACAAAATGCATAAAGATTTCTCGCGCGGCATTTGTTTCATAGTAGAAAGGGTTTTGAGTCAGCACTACTCCAGTGTCTGTAGTTTTCGTTACGGGTAACTGTACAGTTACCCGTAAGCTCGGAAGATCAAGAAGTTCAATTCCACCGAGTTTGACTCGACCTAAGCCGTCATTGCTATAGGTGTTTACACCACTGCACAAGATGTTCTGCGGGGCAAGCCATTGACAGTCTTGGTAGTCTATATAGTGGAGGCGGTTGGGACGCATCACGGCAGAGTCAGCAAGATATTCCGACTGCTGCGTATCTATATTGTCATCTTCATTTATATTGATAGTCCACTGATAGAATTTTCGCGCGCCCCAGCTAATACCATATAGGGTCCCAGACTCGGGGTCTTTAAGTATTGCACCCAGATGGTCAGAAAACCTGAAAACCTCTAGCGCTCGCATCGTCTCAGGGTCTATCTTGTAAACAATGGATTGACTGTTTGGACGATACTCGGCGACCGAGACCCAGATATATTCGCCATCGAAATCAATACCGCCAGGATGGTACATAGTGCCCTCACCAAGAATCAAATCATGAACTAGGCTGCCGTCGTGCCCAAACTTGAAGAGGTGGCCGGTGCCGGCACCAGGGCTGCGCTCGTATCTTGCGAGTGGGTCGATTACTCGTACAGGTGCTTCGGTGGTTTCAACCGAGGACATAAAAAAATGATCGCCAACCTTCACCAATCCTTGCGGATGATGACTAGGAAACTGTAAGGGAGTCGATTTTACTAGCTCCCAACTAGAGGACTTAGTGAGGGATTTTAGCTTAGATTCAGGATCGTCAATCTGAGCTTGAGCTAGACCTTCAGGTGACCCCCACCATAGGCTAATCGCTGCTATAGCCACAATAGTTAAGGTTGGAAGTTGTTCGCGCATACCGGTCAGCTTATCCCTGTGAACTTATTCCTGGAAATCCATCTCTATAAATCCATCTCTATAAATCCATCTCTATAAATC
>JBLHVT010000140.1:0-6856 GCA_047628735.1 Glaciecola sp. | reverse complement strand
ACTCTGGCGTTTTGATTTGCTTTTTGGCAGCAGCAGGTGCTGTTGCCCAAGAAATTGACCCACTCGCTCCACGACAAGGGGCGCTTACACTATTCGAAAACATCGAAGTCAACGAAAGCCGGCCAACTACCCTCAATCAGCCTTCTCGAGAGTCTCGCGCAACAACTTTCGAGCCTGTTTTTACTTTGGTTGGCACAAGCCGAATCGGCGATAGGCGCTCTGCAATTTTACGTCACCAAAACGGCGAAAACATTCGAGTGTCAACAGGGCTTGAAAGCACTACCCAGATTGCAGGGTATGAGGAATACTTGGTTTTAGAGGTGGGAGCAGGCAAGCTGTCAGTGCGTTACCCGAAAAATGTTCCCTGTGCCGAGCATAAAGATAAAGGGGTGAGCTGCTCTACTATCCCTAACACGGCCCTGTTAGAACTGGTAAACGCCGAGGCGCTGGCAAGAACTGAGCCTATATCAAATGCTGTGGGGTCGTCAGACTCAAAGCCAGAGCTTGCGGGATCTGGCACTGCAGGGGCTACTACCAATCCCTTTGAGGCTTTGCGGGCAGCGCGAGCCGCTGGCTTAAATCCCAATCAAAATAACGCGAATGATAACGGCGACGTCAGCAATGGCCGCTTTACGCCACGTCGGATCGCCCCTGAGGATGTGCCTTCTGGGATGCGAGTAGTCTTTACCCCTTTTGGTGATAGGCTGGTTGAGGAGTAAGCGAATCGGGGCAATAGAAAACAGGGCTAGTGCAAAACAGCTTAGTGGAAATAACATTCAGGAAAAATAGCGCTCGGTGTAAAAATACAGTAACCCAAAGAATAAAAAATGAATGGGGCTAGAGGCAAGTAAATTTAAAGCCCCTAGGCTGCTGGCCGGCCGACTTGGCCCTTTTACCTGACCCGTTTTTATCCTCTTTAAGGCCGTCATCCTTATCCCGCAGTTGAACAATCCCTAGCAGCCTGTGTAAACTTCGACCGTGTTTATTAATCCCTCTATTTCACTCTCAATCGCAGTCGTCTGCTACCACTCGGATTCCTCGGAGTTGAGGCGGCTTATTACGTCTTTGCTTGATGCGGTTAGCCAGCTCAAAAACGTGGTTGAAACCCAGCCAGTTATTGTATGGTTAATTGATAATTCCGAAACGGATTCCTTAGAAACCGCACCTTTAGAAATTATCAAATTAGAGAACAATAGCTCAGAAATTGATAAGGCAGGGGCGGCAGCGCTCACTTTGGCAACCTTTGATGACTTGCAAGCGCAGATGCGGGGTCAGGAGGTAGAGTTAAAGTTGGTCAGCGGCCACGGCAATATTGGCTACGGTCGTGCTCATAACCTAGTATTGGATCGCCTCGATTCAGCTTTCCACCTTATGCTGAATGCTGATGTAGTGCTTGGTAAGCAATGTCTGGTTGAAGGCATCAGCTATCTTGCAAAACACGACACTACAGTTATGGCAGCGCCCATGGCATTTCATGAGAACGGAGAAAGGCAGTATCTCTGCAAACGCTATCCATCTGTTTTAACCTTGTTTGTGAGAGGGTTTCTTGCCCCTTGGCTTCAAAAGCCGTTCGCAAAACGACTCGCCATTTATGAAATGCGTGAAGCAGCTTCCAAGAGGCTAGAACAGTCAGCCGGGCCAGAAGTTTCCATTATAAGCGGCTGTTTTATGATGTGCCGCACTAGCGCGCTTGCTGCGATCAACGGGTTTGATAAGCACTACTTTCTTTATTTTGAAGATTTTGATCTGTCGTTAAGAATGGCCGGGCAAGGTAAAATCGCCTATGTTCCCGCTATGCAAATAACCCACGGCGGTGGCCATGCCGCCAAAAAAGGCCTCAACCATATCCTTATATTTGCACGCTCTGGGATTCGCTTCTTTAACAGCCACGGTTGGCGTTGGTTAAAGCAGTGATTACAGCGGTGAGTGCAACCAAACGTAAAATACTCATCACCGGGGCCACGGGGTTTGTTGGTCAAGCTGTCTGCCAGGGCCTGATTGATCGAGGTTTTGATGTGCAGATTCTACTGCGAGATCCATCCGGTCTAGGCAAAATACCCCTCAAACTTGGTGCTAGCATAGTGCTAGGGTCACTGGACAATGAAAGCGCCCTTGCCGTTGCCTGTGATGGCTGCAATCAAATCCTTCATCTCGCTGGAATGGCACATGCAGGCAAAGGAAAAGCTAAGCAGGCAGTAGCCACAAACCTGAATGGAACCCAAAACTTAGTGGCCGCGGCCATTAAGGCCAAAGTAGGCCGATTGGTGTTTTTAAGCAGTTCATTAGCCGAAGCGGCGGCAAGCGGCAGCGGTGATGTAACCGCTTACGGTGAGTCAAAATTAGCCGCGGAGCAGTTATTGCAGCAGGCAGCAAAACAGCAACAGATCGAAGTAGTGGTTGTGCGCTCTGTTAACGTCTATGGCCCTAGTATGAAGGGTAATATCGCCCGCATGATAGCCATGATCGACAAGGGACAGATGCCGCCATTGCCTGAAATCAACAACCAAATTTCATTGGTTTCGGCTGTAGATCTCGCTCAAGCGTTATTACTGGCGCTGGATGCCAAAGCGCCTGGCGATTTAGTGATTACTGTGACAGACGGCCAGCAGTACTCCATCAACGAAATAGAAAGTGCTATTTACCGGAATCTTGGCAGACCAATGCCCCGTTGGCGGACGCCAGCTATGCTACTATTTTGCGCGGCCATGATGGCAGGGCTGGTATCCAGAATTACTGGAGGCTCAATTAGTGGCAGAACCTATAGGAATCTTACCTCCGACAATCTGTTTTCGAACGGCGAGGCAAGATCGGGGCTGGGCTTTGAGCCGAGCACCACGTTCTACGACAGTTTGCCTAAAATTGTTGAGGCAATACGCGCTAAAGACGATTAGATGTGTGTGAAGGTGTAGGCGTCGAAGTAAATACTGCACATTTACTCCAACACCTACAAAGCAACAGCAAAGCAGATAAGTTAAACGAAGCTATATATCATTTACAACAAGTAAAAAAATCGAGATAGAGAGCCAATATGACAAAAGGAATTATTCTTGCTGGCGGCAGTGGCAGCAGACTTCACCCCATGACACTGGCGGTGAGCAAGCAACTTCTCCCAGTGTACGATAAGCCAATGATTTACTATCCGCTGGCCACGCTCATGCAAGCGGGCATCCGAGAAATCCTCATCATCACTACCCCGCATGAAGCCCCGGCGTTTGAGAACTTACTCGGTGACGGCAAGCGCTGGGGTATAGAAATAACCTATGCGCAACAGCCCAAGCCTGACGGCTTGGCTCAGGCGTTCTTAATAGGTGAAGAATTTATTGGCGATAGTCGGGTTTGTTTGGTGCTGGGCGACAATATTTTCTATGGCAACCGTATTGAAGAAACCTTAAAGAATGCGGTGAATCAAAAACAAGGCGCCAGCATTTTTGCCTACTACGTTACCGACCCCGAACGCTATGGCGTGGTGAGCCTTGATGAAAACCAAAACGCTATCGATTTGGAAGAAAAGCCGAAAAACCCCAAATCACACTACGCGGTTACCGGTTTGTATATTTATGACAATGACGTTATCGAAATTGCAAAATCTATCAAACCGTCACCTCGCGGCGAGCTAGAAATTACCGATGTAAACAAAGTATATCTTGAGCGCAAGACCTTAAAGGTTGAGCTTTTTGATCGTGGCACCGCCTGGCTGGACACCGGTACTATTCAGTCCTTACTTGATGCGGCGAATTTCATTCGGGTGTTAGAAGAGCGCCAAGGTCTTAAGATTGCCAGCCCAGAAGAGATTGCCTATCACCAAGGCTTTATCGATGAGGCTCAGTTAAGAGAGCTGGCTGAACCGCTAAAAAAGAGCGGCTATGGGCGCTACCTGCTGCAGCTTATAGATGATCGTTAAGCAAGGAAAACAGATATGAAAATAGCCAAAACAGCTATACCGGAAGTACTAGTTTTTGAGCCAACTGTTCACGGTGATAGCCGCGGCTATTTTATGGAGACGTTCCGGCTTGACCATTTTGTCGACGCCGGTGACGCCCTAAATTTTGTTCAAGACAATCAAAGTAAGTCATCTCAGGGAACCCTGCGCGGCTTGCATTATCAACTCAACTTCCCGCAAGGGAAGTTGGTGCGGGTACTTGCTGGTGAAGTCTTCGATGTGGCTGTTGATATAAGAAAAAATTCTTCTACCTTCGGCCAATGGGTCGGTGAACTTTTGTCTGCTGAAAATAACAAACAGCTTTGGGTTCCGCCGGGCTTTGCTCATGGTTTTTATGTTACATCAGATTCAGCAGAGCTGTCTTACAAGTGCACAGAATACTATCACCCAGAAGATGACCATAGCTTGTTATGGAACGATTCCTCGATAGCGATCGAGTGGCCGCTTGTTTCAGATTCACCTTTGTTGTCTGACAAAGATAACAACGCCAAAACTCTGCAACAGGCAGCGATTTTTGAAAACCTCTAAAATAGATTGTTGAAACCCTTATGGAAAAGCGTATTGCATTACTCACCGGTGCCGCCGGCCAGCTCGGTAAAACTATTCAGGCTCTGTGGTCTGAATCTGGGTTAGCTGATCGCTATGAGCTTCACCCTGTAAGTCGGGCGCAGCTGGATATTACCAATGCTAGCGATGTGGCGGGGTTATTTGAAAAACTAAATCCCGCAGTTGTTATCAACTGCTCCGCTTATACCGCTGTGGATAAGGCAGAAAGCGACCAAATAAATGCCTATCTAGTTAACGAGCAAGGGCCAAAAAACCTAACGGTAAGCTGCGCTAAAAGCGGTGCACGCCTAATCCATGTGTCCACGGATTTTGTGTTTAGCGGCGCATTTGATAAGCCTATTCCCTTAGCGCAGACAACAAACCCTGCCGGTGTTTATGGCGCTAGCAAACGAGCAGGCGAAATGGCCATACTCAAGCAGCTCTCGGACAACGCGGTAATCCTTCGCACCTCTTGGCTCTACTCACCTTTCAACGCCAACTTTGTTAAAACAATGCTGCGCCTTATGGCAGAAAAAGATTCTCTTGGCGTGGTCGCAGACCAACGTGGCGCGCCAACATCCACATTTAGCCTAGCAGCAGCAATTTTCAAAGCCATAGAGAAGCCGAAAATCAGTGGCATATATCACTGGAGCGATGCGGCTGATATTAGCTGGTTTGATTTTGCAGTGGCTATTCAGAATAGAGCGATGACGGCGCGCCTGCTTAAAAAAGCAATCCCAATAAACCCGATCAAGACCAGCGACTACCCAACCCCGGCAGCGCGGCCTGCCTACAGCGTATTGGACTGTTCGAAGACAGAAGCAGACTTGGATTTGCAGCAATTTGACTGGCGAGCTCAATTAGATCAAGTGGTTCAAAAACTGTAATATTGGTGTTGGGGTAAGTGTTTTGTATTTACTTAAGCACCTTGAAAAGAATCAAGACCGTAAAAGAGCCCTGAGAGCTCGAGGAGATAATCAGTCAACATGCAGAATGTGCTAATTACCGGAGCCGCTGGCTTTATCGGTTCTAACTTTGTCCACTATTGGTTAGAGAAATATCCCAAACACAATGTCACTATATTGGATGCGCTTACCTACGCCGGTAATAAAAAAAATCTTGACGACCTGAGTGAAAACTCAAAACTTAATTTAGTGGTTGGCTCTATCTGCGATAATGACTTGGTGAAAGAGCTTTTACATAGCCGCAATATAGACACGATTATTCATTTTGCGGCAGAGAGCCATGTTGACAGATCCATCACAGAGCCTGACGCCTTCATCGACACCAATATCGTCGGCACTCACGTGTTGCTGCGCAATGCTAAAGACTACTGGCTAGGTGGGGATAACAATAAACCGCATCACTTTCATCATGTATCAACCGATGAAGTGTATGGCACGCTAAGCCCAACTGATCCTGCGTTCAGTGAAACAACAGCCTATGCCCCTAATTCACCCTATGCCGCAAGCAAGGCAGCCTCTGATCATTTAGTTCGTGCTTATCACCATACGTTTGGTTTAAACGTCACTACTAGCAATTGCTCAAATAATTATGGCCCCTATCACTTTCCTGAAAAACTGATCCCTCTTTGTCTGCTTAATATATTGGCTGGCAAAGCGCTGCCTATTTACGGTGACGGCCAGCAGATTCGCGATTGGCTTTATGTGGATGATCATAGCCGCGGCATTGACCTGGTTATTTCAAAGGGTATTACTGGGGAGACATACAATATTGGAGGAAACAACGAGTGGGCAAATATCGATGTCGTAAACCTACTCTGTAAAATTGTCGATAGCCGATTTGCCGCAGATGCTAATCTGGCGGGGCGCTTTCCTTATTCACCGTGCGCCAAAGGCTTAGCCGCCAACTCACTGATTACCTACGTGACCGATCGTCCTGGCCATGACACGCGCTACGCCATTGATGCACAGAAGATCATGAATGAGTTGGGCTATGAGCCGATTGAGGATTTTGATTCTGGTTTAAATAAAACCGTGGATTGGTATTTGAACAGTGAGCCTTGGTGGCGCGCTATTCAAGACGGCAGCTACCGCGACTAGTGATACCGATGCGAGAGCCGAATTAATCGGCGTCGGAGTAAATGCCAAGCGCTCGCTCTAGGAGCAAAACCGGGCTATAAAACTGTGCAAAAGTTCCCTGTAGTCTGGGAGTTAAGGTAAACATTTCCGCTGTCTGATTTGGTACTGATGCTGGGGTAAATACTCCAGCACCACAGACACTTTAAGTGGTATTTGGTAGCTGTAGAGCGCGGTCGCTAACACAGGAATCAAAAGCCAACTTAACGCTGACATCTGCCCGGTGGGCCACCTCCGCTTTATCATCTAACAAGGTTGTCACCTATAACAG
>JBLHVT010000139.1:0-6882 GCA_047628735.1 Glaciecola sp. | reverse complement strand
TACGGCGTATCGATTTGCGCCAGATTTCCCAAGCAAATAACTTTAGATCCGTTGCCTGCACGGGTGACAATCGTTTTTATTTGGTGTGGAGTTAGGTTCTGCGACTCATCAATGATTATCAAACTACTCTGAAATGACCGTCCTCGGATATAGTTCAAGGATTTAAACATAAGAGGCACTTTATCCAACACATACTCTACGCTGCTTGAACAATTATCATCTTCCCAATGCAGAGCTTCAAGATTATCGGTTATTGCACCTAGCCAAGGCTCCATCTTTTCTTCTTCGGTGCCAGGCAGAAAGCCTATATCTTCATCCAAACCTTGAGTGCTGCGCGTTACAATTATACGGCGATAAGTTTTAGAAGGTATAGTTTGCTCGATGGCGGCAGCCAGAGCCAAAATTGTCTTACCGGAACCTGCTGCCCCAGTTAAATTAACCAAATGTATATCCGGGTCCATTAGCAAATTCATCGCCATTGCTTGAAACACGTCTCGTGGTTTTAAACCCCAAGTTTCTGTTTCTAATAAAACATCAAGGTCAATGTGTAAAAGCATCACCGACTCTTTATCTACCTGAACCACCCTTCCCAAAAACTTAGCATCATCATAAATAAATTGATTTGGATACAGCTCTTGAGAAAACAAAGCTTTAGATACTCGATGGAATGTCTTACCTTGCCGCTGCTGCGTCTCCACCTGCTCTACCTGATCCCAAAAAGAACCTGAGAAACCAATATAGCCGGTATTTAATTGCTCAATATCGCTGAGTAATTGGTCAGTGTGGTAATCCTGTGACTCTATACCGCAGCCTCTTGCCTTAAGACGAACATTAATATCTTTAGTAACAAGAACAACTTTACGACCGGGATAGCGATGCTTTAAGTAGCCCACATCATTGAGAATTTTGTTGTCATTCAAGTGTGTCGGCAGCTTGGCAAGGTTTTCCGGTGTCTCCACCATCAAAACAGAGACCATACCGCAAGATTCAGAGCCATCGGAAGAAGGCATCGGCACTCCATTTTCCACCTCCGTAGCGCTGGCTCGACCTAACAGCTTATCTAGCTCACGAATGGCTTGCCGACAATCAGCTGCCACAGATTGGCGCCCACTTTTAAGCGCATCAAGTTCTTCTAGTACAGTAATAGGAATGACAACGTGGTGTTCTTGGAAATTATGTATCGAGGTGGGGTCATGAATAAGGACATTGGTGTCCAAGACATAAAAAATCGGGTCAGAGCAGGTGCTAGATTCTACAGAATTTTTAACAAGTTTTACTTCGCTCATAGGCTCTGAGACTCCTTGATAATCAATTTACATTAAGAATGTGTGTGTGTGTGCGTGTCCGTATCAGTTTCCGTAAAGTGTTAGATTTTTGTCTTGGAAAAGCCGGTCCCCTTAGCCAGAATTTAATTGGGATGCAGGAAACGGTTCAGTGAAAACCGCATAAAGTGCTACCCCGCATAGCTTGTACTTCAAGTCGTCGGCCAAAACCTCGCCAAACGCTCAAGTTGAAAACTCTAATACAATACAGGGAATACAGCAATCAAAATGCTTACTTTTTAGCCGGCAAATTGAATTAGCACACCAGCGGCAATAGCGGACCCAATAACACCGGCAACATTAGGACCCATCGCGTGCATAAGCAAAAAATTGTTTGGGTTTGCTTCAAGCCCAACTCGGTTTGCAACGCGAGCAGCCATTGGTACAGCGGACACCCCTGCCGCGCCGATCAAAGGATTTATTTGATGTTTTGAAAAAACATTCATCAACTTAGCCATTAAAACCCCTGTCGCCGTGCCAATAGAAAATGCCACCATCCCTAACAGTAATATTCCGAGAGTACTCGCCACAAGAAACTGATCGGCCACCAGTTTTGACCCAACTGATAAACCAAGCAGTATTGTCACTATGTTGATCAGAGAATTTTGGGCTGTATCAGAAAGCCTTGTAACAACACCGCATTCCTTCATTAAATTGCCGAAGCAAAACATACCCAGTAGTGGCGCTGCGCTTGGTACAGTCAATGCCACTAGCAGCAACAGCAATATTGGAAAAATAATCTTTTCTATTTGAGACACCTCCCGCAGTTGAACCATCGTAATACTGCGCTCAGCTTTGGTTGTTAAAGCACGCATAATAGGAGGCTGAATAAGCGGCACTAGTGCCATATAAGAATAGGCTGCTACGGCAATCGCACCCAACAACTCAGGCGCAAGTATACCGGAGACATAAATTGCTGTTGGCCCGTCCGCACCGCCAATAATACCGATGGCCGCGGCTTGTTTAACGGTAAAATCAAACACCCCAAAATCCGAAAGTATTAGGGCTCCAAGCAGCGTCGAGAAAATCCCGAACTGCGCAGCCGCGCCCAGCAATAGCGTCTTTGGATTGGCTAACAATGGACCGAAGTCAGTCATAGAACCAACTCCCATAAAAATTAGCAATGGAAATACACCGCTCTCCAGACCCATCACATAGAATTGATGAAGAATTCCATCTCCCACCGCTATATCTACACCGGGGATGTTCGCTAATATCCCTCCAAATCCAATAGGCACTAACAAAAGCGGCTCAAAACCTTTCTTAATTGCCAGATAGAGAAGCAAAAGACCAATAACAATCATAAAAGATTGGCCTAACGTAATTTGAACAATGCCGGTAGTCCGCCAAAGCTCCAGAAGCTGATCCATTTTTATTCCTTTTTATTCCCGTAAGCCAGCAGGGGTGACAATGCAGGGAACTACGCCAAGATTAATAAATCATCGCCTACTTTTACCGCATCACCAGCTTGGAAATTTACCGATTGCACAGCACCCTGGCTGGGAGAACGAATCTCGGTTTCCATTTTCATTGCTTCGAGTATCAATATCACGTCCCCCACTGCAACTGCGTCTCCGGGCTTTACCAAAACACTGAGCACATTGCCCGCTAGCGGCGCAGGAACCGCAAATGATGACCCTGCAGCAGCAGCTACCTGCTCTCCTTTAAGCTGAGTGGTTTGAGATGTACTTAGCTGATTGACCTCGCCTCCCTCAGTAACTTTAACAACATAAGCCTTACCTTCTACTTCGACTGTGTAGACTCCGTCTTCTGACTTCGGGGCAATTGATGCAGGCTCTGCTATGTCAGGATGCGCTTCAAACGCACTAGGGTTGTTTCTATTTTTTAAAAACTTTAATCCTACCTGAGGAAACAAAGCATAAGTTAAGGTGTCGTCGATTTCGTTAGCTAAGGTAAATCCCTGTTGCTTGGATAAAGAGGCTAATTCACTCCTTTGCTTCTCAAATTCAGGCTCTAGCAAATCAGCAGGTCTGCAAGTAATGGCGTCCTGATCCCCTAACACTTTCTTTCGCAGTTCTTCATTTACGGGCCCCGGAGTTGCGCCGTATTCTCCTTTAAGCACACCCGCGGTCTCTTTGGTAATGGTCTTGTATCTCTGACCAGACAATACGTTAAGAACCGCCTGCGTTCCGACAATCTGTGACGTAGGTGTCACAAGCGGAATGAAGCCGACATCTTCTCGGACCTTGGGAATCTCTTCAAGCACTTCATCAATTCGGTCACTGGCGTTCTGCTCCCGCAGCTGTTGCTCCAAATTAGTCAGCATTCCACCGGGCACCTGCGCCACCAGAATTCTGGAATCGATCCCTCTTAACGAGCCCTCAAACTTGGCATATTTTTTCCGAATCTCTCGAAAATACGCCGCTATTTCTTCGAGCAGTATTATATCAAGACCGGTATCCCTATCAGTTCCCTCAAGCATAGCTACCAGAGATTCTGTAGGCGAGTGGCCGTAGGTCATACTCATCGAAGATATTGCTGTATCGACGTTATCGATTCCAGCTTCTATCGATTTCAAATAAGTTGCTGTAGATAACCCTGTTGTCGCATGGCACTGCATATGAACAGGAATCGCTAGGGACTTTTTTAGTCCTGACACTAATTCAAAAGCATCATAGGGGCGCAGCAAACCTGCCATATCTTTAATGCAAAGAGAATCAGCACCCATGTCTTCGATAGCCCGTCCCATGTCTAACCAGGAATCAACCGTGTAAACCGGACTGATTGTGTAAGACATTGTGCCCTGAGCATGTTTACCCTGCTTTTTTACAGATTTAATAGCAGTCTGCAGGTTTCGCATGTCATTCATCGCATCGAACACTCGAAAAATATCGACTCCATTAAAAGCGGCTCGCTCAACAAACTTATCCACCAAGTCATCCGCATAATGCCTATAGCCCAGTATGTTTTGTCCTCGGAATAACATCTGCTGCGGCGTATTAGGCATCGCTTTTTTAAATTCCCTAATTCGATCCCATGGATCCTCACCAAGATATCGAATGCAGGCGTCAAAGGTCGCCCCTCCCCAAGATTCCAATGACCAAAACCCAACTTGGTCTAGCTTCTCAGCAATTGGAAGCATGTCATCGAGGCGCATACGTGTCGCCAACAGTGATTGATGCGCATCACGTAAAATAACGTCAGTTATACCAAGGGGCTTTTTCTTTTCAATCATTGCTTACTCTCTTTTTATTATTCAACTGCTTTAAACAGCGTGTTTAGCCACCTATTTTAATAGGCGCTTCAACTGCGTCGATCTGCCGCGATCCGTCTGTGTTCTTTTAACGCTGCCGTAATAATGGCGATGGTGTGCTGGTTGAGTTTTGCGGGGGGTGAGTCCAAATCATTCGACATATCAGAATCAGACTTCTCAGCCGAGAATCGAGTTACCAAGTAGGACATAAGGCCAGTAGCAAAGATTAAAAGAGTAAGAAAAGCAAAAACTGTGCCCATACCAAAAATTGCCAAGTTAATTCCTTGGCTGATTAAGCTATCCATTTTAAATGATCCCCGAACTATCTGTGTATAAATGATACTAAAACCGAAGCTTATAAGCTAACAGCTGGGTAGCAAATGTACGGTAATTGAAAACCAGCGTCTAAATCCTCTTAATATGCAACGGCGGGGATGTAGACAAGGGTAGTATCAGCCATTTGTGGGACTCCATCGACCAGCTTTGGCCTAAAACGCAAAGATTTAACCTTTGGGCTCAGCTTGCTGGCCACCAAGCTAGCCGGCTCTGCGGGTTCAACTAATCTTAAATTTTCGGCCACTCCGATTTCAGCTCGCTTACTTCTACGAAGCAATTGGGCGATTTCTGGAGCACCACCAATGCTAAGAGAAAAAATGGCGAAATCAGACTCGCTATTTTCGCGCCTAGGCAAGGTTATCGGTTGCTGCACAAATGGAAAATTCGAAGACCACTCAGAAAACACTATTTTGTCACTAACATCCATTTCGCCAAGACTATTATGAGTTAGCTGGGAAATGGAGCTAGTTAGCGCCAACTCAAGCGAGGGGTAAAATTGAGGCTCAGGAAGTAATTTGGGTCGATCAAAGAACGCATTAATGGCCGAATCATCTTGAACAGCCTCTGATAAGCCATTGAATACAGTTTTATAGGTAAGCAGTACGTTCTCATTTCGCCGAAACAACGCATCCCAATCGGCTATATATAGCTGAGCCATGGCAACAGCTTCAGGGTTCGCTGGTTCCTGGGCGCTGTAAATGCCTTTAATTTGATTCAGCAATCTACTGCCCAATTGGTAGTAGACCATATCCATGTATTCAATCGCTCTGGAGCGAACTGAATTTCCTACGGCGACCTCTCTCAAATTCCTACTTGTTAGCCCTGGTCGGTCTGTGGCTACTTTTTCAAGATAGAGATGGGTCACGGTTTTATAGATGATCGGAACTAATAGTGGGTTCTCATTCCCCCACACCGCCTCACCTATGGCAAGAGCCAGCCAATTTGTTCTAGACCCTCTACGCAAGTGGAATGCTTGGTGTTCTGGAGCATCCTCTGAGACTCCCCTGAGGTGAATGTCAGACATAGTGACTAAGCTCGCCATGAGCTCTGGCGTCGCATACTTTGATTTCTTAGTATAAAGCCAGAAGAGATGATCTAACTGCACTCTGGCATCGTCCCAATCTCCAGAATTGACAATATTGAGGACTTTTTTCTCTTGATAAGGAAACTGACTGGTGGTGAACAAGCCTTCGCTGACGCGCACTATTTGGATAGCTCGGTCTAAGGCTCTATGGGCTTGCTCATAACGCCCCTCTAAAATGAGTTGATCCGCTACGAATTCCAGCGGCTCAACTAGCCCTCTGTGCATAGGGCTCAAAATACGTTCTAATTCATTCAAATTCTCTAGCGCTCGTTCAAGGTCTCTCGGCAGAACAGTTTGACTCGATGTTTGCGCTATCAAGATACTAGGGAGGAAGAGGACTGAGACAATAGCTATAATTGCTTTCATAAGGGGGCCTGTTTTACCAACCTTGTTAGAAAATATTTCATTAGCTTGCTATTAATTAACGTCTAATCACAGTAAATAGATTCTCCTGAACCGTCAACTCACTTTTTCTTAGCACCTAACTCTCAAATCGCTATTTTCTATGCGGTTGATTATACTCAACGGGATCTAAAAATTTCAGACAACTCTTGGAGATTATCGATGAATAGATACTTAAAACCGGCTGCAATTTCGCTAGCATCACTAACCTTAGGTTTAGGAATGGGCGTTTTTTTCACCAGTTCTGCGCAGAACCAGAAAGTATTTGAGCTACGCACTTACACTGCCACCCCTGGTAATTTGGAAAAGCTTCACGCTAGATTCAGAAACCACACAACACGAATATTCAATAAACATGGCATGGAAGTCGTAGGCTACTGGTCACCGACAAGTGAAGAGGAATCAGGGGATACGATCGTTTATATGCTCGAGCATGCGAGCCGAGATGCGGCTGGTGTTTCTTGGTCGGCGTTTATCAATGATCCACAGTGGAGTGAAGTTGCCGCCGCATCGAATGTGGATGG
>JBLHVT010000138.1:0-6962 GCA_047628735.1 Glaciecola sp. | reverse complement strand
GTTTACGATAGACTGCCGCCATTCAGCTATCGCGGTAGTTTCGTTGTTGGAAGTAACGAACTTACGGGAATTGATGGCTCTCAGGAAACCGACGGGCTCGCTATAAATGCTCAGCTGCGTACTGCGGATTTTCCGCGTGGCCTTTTAGTTGTTCAAGATGGTTACAATACGCGCCCGACTCAACCACAAAATTTTAAATATATTTCATGGCAAAAAATAGAAGAAGCTTTGTCGCTTTAGAATAGGTTACAAATTTATTTCTCTTTTAAGACATTTTAATTTCAGTACCTTTACAGGTAGATTACAAGATATAAGCAAAATGTGATTAAAAGATAGCTGGCACCTTGTAAAATTTACGTCCAGCTGAATTATTACAATTATTTCCCTAAGATTAAGGTTTTAACCTTTTTTTGTAATCTTCTGGTAATGTCAATTCATTAAGGTTCCTGACAACAAGTTCAAAAATCAGGGGACAATACTAATGCTCGTTAAACACTTTATCAAAAAAAATCTTGCCGTCGCCATCGGTCTTGCGGTTTCTGCTGAGACTTTTGCTCAGGCTCAAAACACCATCGAAGAAGTGGTGGTTCGTGGAAGCCGATCAAGTCTGCAAAGTGCCATTCAAAAGCAAAGGGATTCAAACAAGGTCGCCGCGGTTATTGACGCAGACTCGCTAGGTAATTTTGCAGATACCAATGTTGCTGAGTCACTGCGACGAATATCCGGCATCATGGTCGAAAACGACCAAGGGGAAGGGCGCTACGTCACGGTCAGAGGAATGAATACAGATTTGAACGCGATGACTATCAATGGAGTAAGTACCGCGTCTCCTGAAGATAGGCGCGGAATTATTCTTGATGGAGTGCCATCAGATCTGCTGGATAGCATGACAGTCTATAAAACTCTTACGCCAAATTTAGATGCAGATACAATCGGCGGGGCCATTGATCTGGAAACAATTACAGCATTTTCTTATCCTGACATGTTTGTCAGGATCAAAGCTGATACCTCTTACAATGAGTTAACCAAGGACAGCAATAATCCAAAATTAGCTGGAACTTTTACCAATAGATGGCAGCTAGGCGAGGGCGAATTTGGGGTTGCTTTAGTCTTGAGCGATCAGACTCGCCGTATAATAGCGCATAATAATGAAAACGGTGGCTGGGGCGACACGGCACCCAATGACGACTATGAAACTCGCTTTTACGATTTGGAGCGCGATCGACAAGGCGTTGTTTTAGCGCTGGATTACAGAGCGGAGAATGGGAATTCCTATTTTGCTCATGTATTTCATAACGAATACTCGGACACAGAATGGCGTTCAAAGTGGGAAACCCGAGATTCGCTTGAAGACAATGAACCTGTTATTAATGGAAGTGTCTTAAGTTATGCCAATGGCCGAGCTGACAGTGAGAGCAAAAACCGAACAGAGCTAAGAGAAATTACATCTCTTCGTCTGGGTGGAAATTTTCAGCTTTCTGATAGCAGTCTTTTAGAGGTCGAACTGTTTACCTCCGAAGCGGAGCAAGACGATGGGGATCGGCAAGCGGTTGTTTTTCGAAGTTTAGAGAGTGCCGATCCCATCTTATATGACAACAGTGATTCTAAGCGGCCGACGGTTGTTTTCCCTGCTGAATTCTATGCAGCCTCTGCATTTAAACTGAACGCATTCGAGCGTGAATTTGCGCTGAATACTGATAAAGACAATGGTTTGAAAATTGACTTTACCAATCAGTTTACCGACAACACGCAGCTTCAATTCGGGGCAAAGTATCGTTCCCGTGAGAAGACCAACAGTCTAAATTTCTGTGGCTATGAGCCAATTGACGACCTTTTATTATCCAGTGTGGACTTTACAACCGCGCCGCAATTCTTCAACACCATAACGGGTCCTACCGCTACTTTTGATCAGGTAAAAGGTTTTGTAAGCCGACTTGGCACAGGTACCACTGCGCTTTCTGACGGCACAAGGTGTCAGAACCCTGGTGCGTTGTTTGAGTTTAGCGGTGACGAAGAAGAAGAATCTATTGCCCCAGACTGGGTTACCGAAGAAGACGTGCTTTCAGCTTATGCTATGGGTACAACAATCACAGGTGATTTGACCTGGGTTTATGGTTTGCGAATAGAAGATACTGATACAACTTATCGCGGCAAAGCATTCGATGGAGCGTTTGCAGGTTTTACGAAGTTTGAAAATAACTATACATTTCTAGCGCCCTCACTGAATGTTAAGTATGACCTTTCAGACAATGAGGTCATGCGCTTTGGTGTTTTTAGATCATTAGTGCGGCCTGGATTTCAGGAATCTAATGCAGGGGCTGTTGTTGATACTGAAGACAATGAAATCGAAGGAGGAAACCCAGGCCTCGATCCAACTAAAGCATGGAGTTTTGACCTTACTTATGAATATTACTTAGGCATAGACACTTTCTTCGGCGCTGGCGTGTTTTATAAATCTCTTACCGATGCCGTTGTTGCCGTTGAGTCTACCGATGCACAGTTTAGAGGCCAGGTTTTTGATGTGACTAGTACGTTTATAAATACTGACAACAGTAGTATCCAAGGTTTTGAAATGTCCTTTCAAACCTTATTGGAGAATGGGTTTCTGTTCGTAGCGAACTATACTTTCACCGATGGAGAGACCGAACTACCAGCGGATGCGGTAAACGGGCAAAGGACGATTCCCTTTTTCAAGCAAGCTAAGAACACCGGCAATATATCCATCGGCTATGATAAAGGCCCTTGGGATGTTCGTTTAGCCGCTAACTATCGTAGTTCTTTTCTAGACGACATAGGTGATTCGCCTTTAGTTGATCGCTATACTGACGACTTTACTCAAGTTGATTTAACCGCTAGATATGAGGTTAGTGAAAACTTAATGATTACGGCGGAAGCGCTCAATTTGAATGATCAGCCTGAACACTACTACTTTGGAAGTTCTTCACGTTTGTCGCAGTATGACGAGTATGGAACTACCTATGGGGCAGGGATTCGTTATAGTTTTTAGAATTGAATTGAAGAGTTGAATTCTAGGATTAAGCTTTTTGATTAGAGACTAAAGTCGAGTCAAAAGTCGAATCTAGGAGGCAAAGTAAAAAGGAGGCATCGGCCTCCTTTTTTTCGAGTGTAATTCGCTAGCAGGCTTTAATCGTTCACTTAAGAAGCTCTATCATCTTCGCGGTAATTAACTCGCCTTCGTTTCCCCATGCGTTGCTTACATAGTTGATGATCTTAGCCATGTCCTCATCGGACATGGCTCCTGCGAACGAGGGCATTTCTCCTCGCCCTATAATTAACACCAGCGCTACATCCATCGGACTTCCCTTTACAATCTCACTGCCTGCTAACGCCGGGTAGATATTTGCTATGCCTTGGCCGTTGCTTTGGTGGCATTCTACGCAATTTTGGGTGAATAATTTCTCACCCTCAATATGCTCGTTTGCCTGGGCCGATGAAGCCATAGCAATCAAGGACATGAGTGTGAGATTGATTCGGTGGCTTTTCATTGAGTAAAATAAAGGTATCTTATGGTTTGGGCTTTGAATATAGCATTAGGATGTAGAGCTGCGAAATGCCCGGTAGGTAGTCACCGTAAAAAAATGCTATAAAATAGTATTTCAAGTACCAACACTGGGCTCAGAATGTATCGTTCTTCAAAGTGGTTTATTTCCCTCCTTTTTCTATTCCCTGTGTGGATTAGCGCTCAAGAACAGTTAAGCCTCGAGGCTGTGTCAGCGCCTATTCCCGATGGTCTTGAGACTGTTGCGTTTTTTAGTCCTGCGGTGGACAGGGAAATGAAGTTCGATATAGTGCTGCCTGCTTCCTATGTAAGCAGTGATCAGAGCTATCCAGTGCTGTACCTGCTTCATGGCTATATGCAAAATTATACGGTGTGGGGCCGCAATTTAGCAGCAGCGTATTACTCACGGTTAATGGGAGATGTCATTTTGGTACTGCCGGATGGCGGTAATAGCTGGTTTGTTAACTATGCCAAAAATGAAAACGGCGAGACCAACAACTGGGAAAACCATATTGTCGAGGATGTCATAGCTTATGTAGACAGCCACTATCGCACCGAAGCTCGGCGTGAGGGTCGCGCTATTTCAGGCCTGTCGATGGGGGGGTTTGGGGCCTTTGCGCTTGGTCTGCGGCGGCCCCACTTATTCGTTTCAATTGGAAGTACCAGCGGCGCTCTAAGCTATGCTCGCAGAGCTGCCGAGGCTATAAGGGCAGGCGTGGATCGCCAAGCCAATACAGAGGATGCGCAGCGTGATGCACGCATAGTTCAGGCCGATGCTTTGATTTCTCAGATAGTCAATATTGCAGGCTTTAGCACACAAACAGAGCGATCTCCTGCAGGAATTGATTTCGAAACGGCAGAACAGGCTGATGCCTACGACCCTTTTTCTATTATCTATAAAGTCCCAAAGAGCCAAATGCCCCACATATACATAGATTCAGGAACTGAGGATGGGTTGATCAATGAAGCTCGTGAAATAATGCAAATATTAATCCTCAATAATGTGTCTTTTAATTATATGCAGACTGAAGGCAAGCATAATTCGGAATATTGGAGACGCTCAATAGGCCATATGCTCTCTATACAACGAGAAGTAATGCATCGCGCACTGGGGAATCGCCCCTAATGCAATTACTTTCACGAGCCATTTTTTCAGATAGGGCATAAGGGTTGTCGATCCAGGATAAAAAACCACTAGCCGTTGTTAAGGATGCAAGCTGTAGGCTTGGCCGCGACAAGGTGCTGAATATAAATGAGTTTTCTATTTGTCCCGGCGAGCAGTGGTGCATCTATGGCGGCAATGGAGCGGGGAAATCGGTTCTCGCAGAGCTGATCGCTGGGCGTCGCCGTGAGTCTTCAAAATACGTTCACTACCCACGGGGTTTGAATCCTGTATCGGATATTCACATAGTGTCATTTGAAGAGCAGCAGCGTTTATGGCAGGTAGATAACCGTTTGGACATGAGTGAGTTTAGTGACAGGGCAGAGGATAAAGGTACGACGGTGGCGGTGCTTATTCATTCGGCGCGCGTGGCAAGTTGTGCTGATGAGGGTTTGTTTCAGAGCTTAGTCGATACGCTAGATTTAATGCCGTTTGTCGATCAAGGTATTCGTTTTCTATCATCAGGACAGGTTCGAAAAGCACTTATCGCTAGAGCTCTCTATGCTTTTAGAGACGGTTTTGAGCAACTAATTATCCTGGATGACCCCCTAGAGACCGTGGACCTCGCATCAAAAAAGAAGATAGAAGACTGTATTCAATCCATGAGTAGCTCGCGCAATTGCATTTTACAGCTGTGCCGCCGTGAGCAGGATATTTTATCCGGATGTACACATCTGGCAATAATGGAATCGCTGAGCATAGTGGCACAAGGAGAATGCTCCACTATTCAAGCCGGGGAGGAGTACGCCCGCTTAAGTGTGCTACCTAAGCCAATATTCTTGCCAGCGGCGACTGCGCCATCTGCCGCAGAAGACGATTCGCAATTACCTTTAATTGAGCTAAATAATGTTGATGCAGGCTATGGTGGTAATCAGATATTACACAAATTTAGCTGGGCCATGATGCCAGGTGAGCATGTCTTAATAGAGGGGCCCAATGGCTGCGGAAAGTCCACGCTGCTGAGTCTAATTAACGGTGAAAATCATAAAGCATATGGACAGGATGTTTCACTTTTTGGTGCACGCAAAGGCAGTGGTGAAACCATTTGGGAGCTCAAGGCTAAGTTTGGCGTGGTCTCAAATGAGTTGCACAACAAGTATCAAAAGGGGTGGCGTTTACTTGACGTTGTTGTCTCTGGATTTTTCGACTCTGTTGGCTTGTACGATGATAGCGGCGCACAGCAGGTGGATGAGGCAAAGCGCTGGTTATCTTTGGTTGGCCTAGAAAACCAGAAGGGTCGCTATTATCACGAGCTGTCTTTTGGTCAGCAACGTTTGGCACTGCTGGCGCGCGCGATGGTTAAGGGGCCTCGGATTCTTATACTGGATGAGCCCTGTGTGGGGCTTGATGATTTTCACCGCATTCACATCTTGCAGTTACTAGATGAAATTGCGAAGGTGACAACCACACAGCTAATTTATGTTAGCCATGTGGCTGCACAAAGACCTCAGTGTCTGACTACGTCTCTGAGTTTTGTGTTAAACCGAGCTGGGGTATATGAGATTGAGCAGGGCCTAATTAGCTCTCCCTCTCTTAATTAGATCTCTTTAGTGCGATGTTTGCATAGCCGATGTTGTTACTGTAAAAACCATAGCTGTCATTTACGAATAGGTTTAGATTGCCGTCGCAGCTGGCAGTGAAACTGTAACTTCCAGTAGTATCGTTATAACTTAGCTCGCTTACACCGATAAGACTTTGTCTGCTGCAACTTGGTTGCTCTAGCATTAATTCAAACCACTGATTGTCTCGAGAGCGTCTGGTCACGCCAACCAATTCTAGGGGCATCAAAGTGTTGCTAAAGCCAAGTTCATTTAATGCGCCGCCGTCTTCATTTATGGCAATAGAGCTATCCATCCAATTGCTTAAAATAGTTACCCCGACTGTGTAGCTCGCGCCTGCTTCTAGGCGTATTCCGGTGTCGTGGTTCATCTCCTTGGTAAAGAAATGGACGGTGCTCACGTCTCCGGTACTTAAAGAAGTGCCAGTGTCATTGTTTTGAAAAATGGAAACGCCAGGGAGGGAACAACTGGCTAATGTGATGAGGCTTGCGAAGCCTAACAGACTGTTTTTAGCGTTCTTGGCTGTGAACTGCCTAATAAATTGCCTAGTAAATATCATGGTAAACTCCTTAGATGTGCCAAAGGCTTTAACTGCCACGCGAGTTGCGGGCCGTGAAAGATAAAATATAAGAAATCTGAGTTTACCTCTGTCCAGACTTGTCTTCAATTGAATGCCGCCGCGGTTAGCCGCCGGATAAGAGACTGGGCGCAAAAATGGAGG
>JBLHVT010000137.1:0-7212 GCA_047628735.1 Glaciecola sp. | reverse complement strand
TAGTTCGCATTCGGCTATAGTTCGCGCTCGGCTATAGAGAGAAGCGCTCACGTAGAAAATGCGCTATGCCGTCTGCATGATTATGCCCAATCACGGCGCTCGCAGACTTTTTAATTTCGTCTTTAGCATTTTCCGGAGCATAGCTTTCATCAGCTAGCGCAAACATACTTAAATCGTTATCACTATCGCCAAAGCAAATTATGTTGCTAGCTCCTAATTTCGCTTTTAAGCTGGTGACAGCGGCGCCTTTATTAGCGAGGCAGTGATGAACATCCATCCACCTAAATTGACTACCTTCTAACGCAACTCCAGAGTAAGCAGTTAGATTTTCATGTGTAGCAATTTCTCTCCACATTTCGCCTATAGCGTCGGCAGAGCCAATCATACTAATATTAGTGACTTGATTGTCATTGGTTAATGCATCTAAAGGGAGGAGTTTTGCATCGCTTTGCGAAAAATACTTATCAATAAGGTTTTTTTCTACATCATGACGTGTGGCTGGATGAAAAACATAATGGTAATTATAATCGACGGCGTGAACAAAAGGAGTAATCCCCACGGATACCGCAGCGTCGATTACTGTTGAAATCTCAGCGCTGCTTAGCAGGTTTTCAAGCGTTAGCTGTTGATTTTGAGGGTCCCATATTGTCACCCCATTGTTGTAGATTTGAGGCAAAGCAAAATCATGTCCTTCCACAATACTCTTCGCCGAGAGCATAGAGCGCCCGGTTGCTAAAGTGTAGGCGATATTGCTTTCACTTAGCAGGGTTAGCGTTTCTTTAGTGAAGGATGATATTTCGGACGCATCATTTAATAGCGTGCCATCTAAATCAAAAAATATGAGATGCATAGAGTTTTTTATAGCTCAAAGTTACGGACCAAGAGTTGGTCCTACATTTAAAATACGTAGTATAACGCTAGAGTACGTGTTGCTCAGCAATTTAGTTTAAATGCAGGTCGATCAGTTTTCAGCACAAACCAGATATTAAAAAAAGAAGGTATGCCTGAGGGGCTGCAAGCGCTAGAAGGCTAGGCTTATGTCACTGACGGTTATTTATGATGGCATCATGCTCGTCAAGATCATTGAATCGGATTATCGAGCTCAATTCCTCAATGTAGGCTTCACCTCGCTCAGAGTAAGCCTCCAGCCCCTTTGCGATCTTTAATCCGGTGATAGGCTCATCTCGGTCACGCAACCTTTCGCGAATCGACCTAAGCTGCGCATAAGCGGTGTGATAGTTGAGGTTGCGCATATATCCCTCGACCGATTCTCTGGCCGAGTCAAACCCTGCCACCTCATGAACTGCCTCCTCATCTCGCAAAGCTGGCACGATCCCACAGCCTTTTACATAACACCACTGCCCGTAGAAGTTATTACCCTCCGTTGCAAACCGTGAGGTGCCCCAGGCACTCTCATTGGCAGCCTGCGCCAATGCTAGCGATGGAGGCAATACATCTACTCGCCGGAGCAAAGTGTCCCAGCCTGCGGCGTCGTCAAGAGAAAAGTCTTTAATTTCATAGATATTGGCTAGCTTAGCAATGTGTCTGCGCTCAAAGAATGAGAGCTGGCCGACATCATCGTTTCTCTTCGCATTTAGTTCCAGCAAGTTCTCTCTGAGTGCCATCAGCTCCTCATTACGCTCATCAATCAGCGGGAGAAAATAAGCAAAGAAAGCCTGCTTGCGCTCATCGCCAGCTTCAAACTCTCTGAAGTCTGGAACCGATTCTCTGCCAACTACCACAAACGTGATAGCAACAAGGGAGCCGACCACAAATGCGGCACCATATACTGGTACTCGCCCAGCTCGGTTGTGCAAAGCCTTAGCACGTAGTCCCAAATCGTTAAGTTTCGCAGTTAATCGTTCAATAGCGTTTTTCATAAAAGTAACGTTAGCAAAGATGGCACTAGATATAAACGTCACCAATCACACTTTAAGCTTCTTTGCTGTGTAAAACTTTCTCTCGTAGTTGCCCTAAAAGCGTGCCGATCTGCCCGCTTGGCTCAAGATGACCTCCCTTGCACCCCCAAAAGCGGGCTCACAAAACCCTGAAAACATCATCCTTACGGTAAGCCGAGGTATCGCCGAAAAGTACTAAAAATAAGTAATGGGGTTGAGTAATGGGGTCAGCGTAAAGATACTGTGCTGTATTTTTACGCTGACCCCATTATTTCAATTAACCCTAGGGATCCACATCGCGCGATTTAGAATGGCCTCTGTGCGCTGGGCAGAATACCGAAAAACCTACGGTTTACGAGTATTCCGGATAGTTTCTTCACTTGCACTTGTAACGAAATCCATCAAAATGCGTCCTAATTGGACTCAGCTTACTTTTGCAACGCTGGACTACAGTTAAGTCCAGAGCACAGCGAATAAACAGGTATCACTATGTTAAGCATCAAAAACCTAAGCAAAACCTACAGCAATGGGAAACAAGCGCTAAACGGCGTCAGTCTGGAAATATCTCAAGGTATGTTTGGATTGTTAGGCCCCAACGGGGCGGGCAAGTCTACGTTGATGCGAACACTTGCAACCCTGCAAGACGCAGATGCAGGCAGTGCCTTTCTCAACGATATCGATATTGTTAACGACAAGGAGGGCCTGCGCCAAGTATTGGGCTATCTTCCTCAAGAGTTTGGCACCTATCCGCGTATTTCTGCACTGCGCATGCTGGATCACTTCGCGGTATTAAAGGGAATCGTCAACAAGGACGAGCGTAAGGAGTTGGTTAATCACCTATTAAACGAAGTGAATCTGTGGGAATCCCGCAAAATGGCTGTTAGCACCTATTCCGGCGGTATGAAACAACGCTTCGGTATCGCACAGGCCCTGATTGGTGACCCTAAACTGGTGATTGTTGACGAACCCACCGCTGGATTAGATCCTGAAGAGCGCCGCCGTTTTCACAATTTATTAGCAGATATTGGCTCAAACACTGTCATTATCCTGTCCACCCATATTGTAGACGACGTCAGTGATCTCTGCTCCGACATGGCGATTATGGGCAACGGAAAAATACTCATTAATGAAAAACCGAAAGATGTGATAGCCAAACTGGAAGGATCGATTTATAGCAAAGTGGTTGAGCGTAATGAATTAAGCGAATATGAGGCTAACTATCAAGTTCTATTTTCCACGCTAGTAGGTGGGCGCATCAAATTAAATGTAGTCGCTGACTCAGATCCGGGCGCAGGTTTTTCAGCAACGCAGGTTAATTTAGAAGATGTCTATTTTTCCACTCTGCGTGATAACCAAATAAATATCGCCTCCTAATTACCACAGATTCATCTAGGAATTCACCAGCCATGTTTACCCATATTTTTCGCTTTGAATTAGCCTTTCATGCACGCCAGCCACTTATATACGTAGTGTCATCGATACTGTTTTTGTTAAGCTTCGCAGCCACGGTCTCAGACAACATTTCTATCGGTGGCTCGGTAAGCAATATCAATATTAATTCACCTTATAATGTGATTTTGGTGCTCTCGAGTATTAGTTTTATTGTCTCGCTAGTGGCTGGCGTTGCTTATGCCTCTAATCCAATCTTGAGAGATTTCGATCATAAAATTGCCGAGCTATTTTTTACCACTCGCGTTAATAAATTCGATTATTTATTTGGTCGATTTTGCGGCGCGGCAACATTCTGTTTTGTTGCTTACTTCGCCGCGCTACTCGGTATATTTTTAGGCGAATTTATGCCCTGGCTAGACCCAGAGCGACTTGGTGAAACACGTTTAGAAGCCTACTGGTTTGCTACGTGGGCAATTGCAATTCCCAATATATTACTGATTGCGACTCTGGTGTTTCTGATCGCCACTTTGACCCGCAGCCAAACGGCAAGTTTCGTGGCTTTGGTGCTGGTGCTAGTCTTCAGCTCGGTAATTACTTCTCTCATTGATCCCGAAGATATCCGCTTACTTAGTATGTTAGATCCTTTTGGTCAGGTAGCTTTAGCTGAAGTGACACGTTACTGGACACCATTTGAAATGAACTCGTTGATCATGCCGATGGAAGGCAATCTTCTTTACAATCGCCTGCTAATTGTCGCTTTGATGGCTTTATTCCTTGGTGCTGCTTACCGTTACTTTCCATTTTCGCTAGAGTTTGTGAGCAACAAGCGCAGTTGGTTCTCGTGGATGAAACGCAAACACAAGACGATAGAGAAAGAGCAGTTGGTTGTACCGTTGAAATCTGCAGAGAGCAAAGTATTGCCGCACAGCAGCCATCAGAGCTTTGGTTTTTATAGCCAACTTGCGCAATTCTTCTCACTTTTACGAATTGAGTTTCACAACATCATTATTGGAAAGGCATTTTTAATGATGGCATTGATTGGTATGGTTCAAGTATCGTTAAGCTCCTACTTTGGCTTGTCTGGAATTTTCGGAACAGAAGTTTATCCCACCACTACAGCGCTGGTGACCATCATAAATGGCACTTTTACGATTCCTTTATTCGTAGTATTGATTTTCTATTCTGCCGAATTGTTAGTGAGAGAAAGAAATGTAGGCATGTCGGAGATGATTGATTCCATGCCGCACCCAAATTGGGTAGTCATCTTAGCTAAAACCATTGGCTTGATGACAGTAATGGCGGTCATGTTGGCTGCGGCAATACTTGCTGCCATACTGGTTCAAGTATTAAAGGGCTATTATGATTTTAATATTTTGCAGTACCTTTTAGGCTTATTTTCCTTCTTCCAATTTCCAATTTGGTTTACCTGCGTGCTGGCCGTTTTTGCTCAAGTCCTTAGCGGAAATCGTTATATCGGAATGTTTGTCATTGTACTTTATTTTATCGGCTCTATATTTCTGCCGCAGCAAGGCTTTGATCACAACCTTTACTTGTTTGCCACACCACAGATCCCCTATTCAATTTTTACTGGATTCGGTCCAAACCTTAGCGGCTATTTATGGTTCTCTTTGTATTGGAGCTTATTCTGCCTACTGCTGCTTATTGTCACGCAACTGCTGTGGCAACGAGGCAGCGAATTGCAGGGCCGATTCCGATGGACAAACATTAAGCCCCGCTTCACTCCCGCTGTATCAGCTTTGACTGTCGTAACTCTACTCGCCTTTGTTAGCACAGGCAGCTTTATCTTCTACAACACGAATGTACTCAATCAAAAACTCAGTGTCATCGATATTGAACAGGGCGCTGCAGACTATGAGAAAACCTACAGTCAATACGAAGATTTAAAGTTCCCTGACGTAGTCGGTCTTTATACTGAAGTAGACTTCTTCCCTGCTCGAAGTGAGGCACATATTGAAGGGACCTACTCTTTAAAGAACAATCAGCCAGTAGATATTTCTGAATTACATTTTACTTTTCCTACTGCACTGACCCTAGTAGAACTTGATATACCAAATTCTCTGTTAACCCATTCTGATTCCGCATTAGGCTACTACATTTACTCCCTTGACAGTCCTATGCAACCTGGCGCTGCAATGGATATTTCATTCACTATTGACTGGCTCACTCCCGGTTTTGTCAATAGCTCTCCAACAACAAGGTTACTTAGCAGTGGCAGTTTTTTTAACAATACAGAAGCTTTTCCTTTGCTCGGCTATCAGTCAGGTGCGCAGCTGTTGGATAACAATCGTCGCCGAAAATACGATCTACCGCCAGCGGAACGCATGGCGAAGATAGATGATCAGAGCCAATGGGATATGGGACTAGGCACTCGAAGCCGGGCAACTTATGAGTCAATCGTGAGCACTTCTCTGGATCAAACCGCAGTGACTCCCGGCTATTTAGTGCGCCAATGGGAAGAAAATGACCGCCGCTACTTTCACTATAAAATGGATCAACCCATTTGGCCGTTTGTTTCCTATTTGTCAGCTGATTACGAAATGAAAAGCGATAAGTGGAACGATGTTGACCTTGAGGTGTATTACAAACACGAGGTCAATGTTGATCGAATGATTGATGCTTCGAAAAAGTCATTGGACTATTTCACTGCTAACTTCAGCCCTTATCAATATCGACAATACCGTATCTTTGAATTTCCTAGGCAGCGCGGTGTATTCGCCCAATCTTTTCCAAATACCGTTCCTTTTTCAGAAGACATAGGTTTTGTTGCTGATATTCGTGATCGCAAAGATATTGACTATGTTTTCTATGTCACCGCCCATGAGTTCGCCCATCAGTGGTGGGGCCATCAGGTAGTCGGGGCAAATGTGCAAGGTGGCGCAGTGCTAACCGAAACCCTTGCACAGTATTCCGCGCTCATGGTCATGGAAAAAGAGTATGGCGAGGCCTATATGCAACGCTTCTTAAAATATGAGCTGGACAATTATTTATCTAGCCGAGGTTCAGAAGTTTTAGAAGAGTTACCGTTAATGCTGGTAGAAAACCAAGGCTACATCCACTACCGAAAGGGTAGCTTGGTAATTTACGCACTCAAAGATTATCTCGGTGAAGATGTAGTCAATAGAATACTCAGTGAGTTTATTGATGAGTGGGGATTCAAAGGGCCTCCCTATCCGACTACAAGGCATTTACTTGCCAAGATTAGAGAGAATGCGCCGGCAGAGTATCAATCAATAATTACTGACTTATTTGAAAAAATTATCGTTTTTGATCTACGCGCTGAGGATAGCTTTTATAGCCAGCTCCCCGACGGACGCTTTGAGGTTACGGTGAATACCTCCGCCTTGAAATTTGAAGCCGATGGACAAGGTGAAGAATCTCGATTAAGTATGGATGCGTTTATTGATGTCGCTGTACTTGGAGAAGAAGATGAAGAGACAGGTGTCCCCGTCGTCATCTATGTTGAGAAACTAAGAGTTAACCAAGAAAACCAACGCTTTGTTTTTACAGTGGACACGTTACCCGTCTCGGTAGGCATAGACCCGTTTAACAAATTAGTCGATCGTAATCCTGAAGACAATGTAAAAAGCGTCGCTCTAGCAGAGAACTAAAACCGACGCGTGCGATTAGCTCAATAACAATGGTGCCAATGCAAGCAAGCGCATTGTACTATTGAGGTAGCCATATTGGGATTGTCTCAATTTTATAGCTGAGCAGATCAGCAGGGATGATCATCGTTGTGGTCACGCAACGGAAATAAAAAGCCGAGAATCGTGGCTACTAATCAACATTCTTACAGTTGGCTGCTATTTTTAATAAAACAATATTTTTGCAGGTTTTTGTTATTATCATTCAGAAATTACCTTCACAGCTTATATACCTTGGTGCAAGAGTTGTCGTGATG
>JBLHVT010000136.1:0-7408 GCA_047628735.1 Glaciecola sp. | reverse complement strand
CTGGCGATGCTGACAGTGGGGGTTGGAGGTAATACTTGGGCTGGGTTGCTCTGTTTGCCGGGCGGTTGGCAGAAGTCATTTCGGCTGTTATTTGCGTTATCACTCTTTGGGTTTTCGCGGTGATGGAATCCCTAGGTTATTACTTTGAATATGCGCAGGCCACCAGTGCCCAAGCAGCCTTGGCCCTAGCGCTCGAGGCGTCTCTGGTTGCTGAAAGCAGCGGCGTTTGTCTTTAGAAATGGACCGGTCATGGCAGCGTTGAAGTTGAATCAAACCGTCAAGCAATTAGAAAAAGAAGTGCATGAAAGGACTTTGGCAGAAATGAAGCTAAAAGTCTGAGCAGGCTAAGCCCGCATTTCTTGCAGCGATGAGCCATGAGCTTCGCACGTCGCTTAATGCGGTCATTGGAGCATCGCGATTGCTTGCTGATGGCGAATTACCTAGCAAGAAAATGGAATTGGTTAATGTTGTAACGCAAAGCCGCGAAACTCTGCTGGAGTTAATCAACAATGTTCTCGACTTGATGAAGCTGGATTCCAATACCATCGAGCTTGAGTCTTTGTCAGTAAATTTGGGGGATTTAACTGAAAAGACAGTGGCGCCGTTAAGCGTTCAATCTCGTGAAAAAAACGTCCACTTGTGCTTGTTAGTCGAAGATGACATTCCGAACTATGTGTATGGAACCCCGACTCGTCCGCCCCAAATCATTCCTAATTTGGTGGCAGCGCAGTCAAATTTACGAATGCTGGCGAGATTTCAGTGATCTTGGATACGGCATTAGATCGGATACGTTTGAGAATTTTTGATACCGGGATCGGCACTTCTTAGCAGGCTCAAGCAAGCCTTTTCCAGCCCTATCTGCTCTCTAGTATAGCCATTATGAGAAAATTCGGCGACTCTGGATCGGGCCTGACAATCGTCAAAAATCTGGTATCTGCTATGAAAGGAAAAATTGCAGTTAGCTCTGTGTCTGGTCGAGGCTCAACTATCACAGTCTTTCTTGCGCTCAAAGCAGCACCTGCGCCCATCAAGAAGACATCAAGTCGCTCAGACATGACATTGCCTCAACTTTCAATTGTGGTTGCCGGTGACAATGCGGTTAATCGCATGATGCTTTTGAAAATGTTTGGACAGTGAAGGCCATGACGTGGTGACAATGTCTAATGGGAAAGAGGTTGTTGAGTATCTGGCAAATCATGATGTCAGCGTCTTTCTCTTGGACCTGAAGATTCCGATTCTTGATGGAGTATCAGTACTACGGAAAATTCGCGCTATGCGCGGGCCTCGCTCGAAAACCTCTGTCGTCGCCGTCACTGCGAATGTGGTGTAAGAAAAGGCCAAGGAAATGAAGATTCTTGGAATGAATGGTTCTCTAAAAACCATTTTTGCATTCAGAACTACGTGAAGTGCTCGGCAAAGCGATTGCACCCAAACCGGATGGTATCGTTTAAGTGAAAGTTATTTTTTCTGCTCTGCTGTTAGATTCTTGCTGTCAGATGGATGTCAGAGCTATTTATACCTGCAACTTACTCCAGCACCTTGCCCGGTCACCTTACATCACACCTAGTGCTTTACACTTTATCTATTGATTTAGACCAAAGTTTCTGTATATAGTCTATCTAATCTGATTTCTTAACCAATGAAAAAGGAGTGTCGCATGACAATACAGGCTTTAGAGCACCATCAAGAGCGCGAGGCCAAGCTTCTGCCCGTAATTGGCGTAATTTGTCTGTGTAGTGTCGGTATAATTGCCGGGTCATATTTTATTGGGAATTTTCTTTTCTAAATTCCCATTTTGGAACAAGGTTAAGCTGTTCTTTAGAAGAGGCACCTTAGCAATGTCTGAATTTGATATTAGATAAGTGTTGGAGCCTATGCTCTGACACATCAGACTTGTGGCAGCATAAACCTATTAAAATCTACTATGCAACACCTTTAAACTGTTGGAAGGAAAAGCAGCTACGGAAGAATGGGTAATGCAGAAAGGATAGAAAACACAGATAAGAGATCAGAGATAAGAGATAAGAGATAAAAAGTAGAGATACAAAAGGCCTAAAAAGAGACAAAAAAAGAGAGGCCAAGCCTCTCTTTTTTTGTCCGAATTGTAACGCTAAGTTAAGTTTAAGCGCTAATAGCTCGCCTGACTAAGCTCTGCATAAGCGGAACCTTAAACCCATTGTGTGCCAACACTCGGGCTCCCTCAGTCGCGATTTCTCCAACAGATTCAGCGGTTACTGAATTCTTGGCTTGGCCTTTAATAGCATTTTCTACGTTAGTAACTCGGCGTGGAGTACATTGAACAGCACCGCAGACTATCCTTGAGTCTTCGATGTTGCCAGCGTTCACTTTGAACGCTGCCGCCACGCTAACTAAAGAAAAATCCCAGACATTTCTATCAGCTACTTTCTCAAAGTAGAAAGTGGCATTGGCCCACGTGGCAGGAATTCTAACCGATGTCAGTATTTCGCCAGGTCTGAGCACTGTGGTGTTTTCAATGTCGATAGCTGGACCGATAAAATAGTCTTGAGCTGCAACTTCTCTTTCACTGTTTAGGCTGCGAATAACCATCGTCGCATCTAGGGCCACCAAGGCAGGTGCTGTATCTGATGCCGATGCTGCTACGCAGCGACTGGCTTCAAACAAAGAATGCTCACGGTTCATACCTTGCGGGGTGTCGGCGTAGCAAAGGTTTCCGCCTGCCCTATAGCAAGATAGTCCGCGGCGGTAGTACCAGCAGCGCACATCTTGAGATATGTTTCCACCGAGGGTGCCGATGTTTCGTATTTGCGGGCTAGCGACAACAGCGGCAGCATCTGAAAGAACAGAGTAGCGTTCTTTTATAAGCGAGTTGTTTGTGATTTCAGTTAGCGTCGAAAGTGCGCCTATTTCGATGCCGTCCTCAGTATCGCGAATTCCGCGCATTGATTCTATGGCGCTCAAGTCGATCAAGGCATCGGTTGCCTTGGCGCGATCTTTGAGCCAGCCGTAGGTGTCTTGACCGCCGCCGACTAACCAGCCTCTCTCTGCTAGTCTATCAGCAATAGCCAGAGCGTCTTCTACCTGTACCGGTTGGTACAATTCCATATTTGGCATAACGTCATGTGATGGCATTTTTAACTAACCTCAGAATGTATTGGTTTTAAGAGACTTGGAACTGTAAGTATTGCCAGCCAAGTGGTTAATAATCATATCTGTCGTTGTTGGCGCGGTATTAAATAGATGACCATCCAGTGCATCTGAAATAGCACTAGCAAGCGCAGCAGCAGCAGCACCTTGAGTTGGTTCACCTATACCTCGACCTCCGGTTGGGTTCTGTGGGTCAGGAATATTTACTGCGCCCATTTTCGTCTCAACTGGTACATCCATATTGGTTGGCGGCTTGCTTTGATACAGACCGGTATTCGCCGGCAGGCCATTTTGTGGATCGTAGACGTGGCGCTCTAATGCCGTCATGCCTATGCCCCATACCATGCCGCCACGCATCGCGTTATCGAAATTCTTTGGATGAACAACGGTGCCGCAGTCAGCAACCGCGGCGTAATCCAAGATTTCGAATTTGCCAGTGCCGGTATCCATTTCAATTTCGCAAAAGCCAACCAGAATTCCTGGTGGCTGGCCTTGGCCTGGAATCTTGTCTTTGGCGACACCAATCAAACCTGTTCCAGCTAGACCTTGAACAGCACGCTGGGTGATTGGATTGATATCGTCTGGGTACTCATTGCCGCTGAATTTACCACCTAGATCGATAGCTCTTTGAGCGGCTTCAGCATAGGTCATACCTTGTTGTGGATTCGAGCTTAAATAGACTCGCTCGTCGCCAATCATATAGTCATCAGCGGAACCGCCAAGGTCATTGGCCGCTATTTCTTTGAGCTTGCTAATGGCATCCTGGGCCGCTACCCAGTTAGTGCGGGTATGAGTGAAGATGGTGTTAGAACCGCCTTGTCCTGAACTGTGGGGCAGGTGATTGTCGGTGCGACCTCGAAGGATTTCACAGCGCTCCCAAGGCACTTGTAGTGCTTCGGCAGCGGCTCGGCAGGTGCCAGCATAGGAATAAGTTCCTAAGTTACCGACACCACTATGTATATAGAGCTTTCCGTCGGTGCCAATGCGTAGCAAGCCGTCATAACCGCGACCGCCAGCTCCGTGATAACCTATGCCAACTCCAATGCCACGCACTTTATTGCCGTCGCGCTTTGGTTTCGCAAGTTTTTCATCCCAGCCGAACAATCTTTGACCTTGATCCAATGCTTCCTTAACAAAGGCACTGGTCACCGGTCCCTGGCTGCTGCCTTGGAATCCGTCACTGTTTATTGCATTAACCTTTCTAAAAGCAACGCGGTCCATACCAATAGCGTTTGCCGCTTTGTCAGCCATAGGGGCTAATACAGCAGCCATCTCGTTTTGACCTGGGCCACGCTGGGCACCCCGCGGGGTTGTATTGGTATAGACAGAGATATGTCTAAAGCGCATTGATTCTGGCTGATACGCAACGGTTACGTGTTGTGCGGATGAATTGCCACTGCCGCCACCGGTCATGCCGCCATCGTTAACGATGATAAGGTCTACAGCTGACACTTTACCGTCTGCTTTGACGCCCATTTTCATCCAGCCTTGCATGCCTGAGCGAGCGGAACCGATATAGAATTCTTGCTCACGTGTAATACGCAGCTGAACGGGACGGTTTAAAACCTTGGCAAAATTCCCGGTAATTGCCATATAAGGGTAGGGACCGATTTTGGAGCCAAAGCCACCGCCGGTTGCCTCGTTGATGAACACCAGATCACTTGGATGGATGTTCAACATGCGGGCAAGGCCATTGTCATTGGCACTTTGGCTTTGTGATGAGCCATGGAAATAACACTTTCCATTTTCCCAATAAGCCATGCCAGTTCGTGCTTCCAATGAGTGGTGCGGATAGCCCATAGTCACGAAAGGCTCTTCGATGATCGTGGCCGCTTCTGCGAAGCCAGCTTCTAAATCGCCAAATTCCCATTCGCGAGTAAACTCTGCGCCGACCGGTTCTTTGCCAGCTTTAAAAGCATCAATAGCCGCTTGCGTCCATTTGATGTCTTTTATCTCTGCGCCCACGATAGGGGTTCCTTCAGGACCTTCTTCGCGAGTACGAACCAGAGTATTCCCTTCTGGATAAGCATTTGGGCCGCCTGGCGTGAGGCTGTCTAAGGGGTCTACGCAAAAGGCACGGCGCTCGTATTGAATCTTAATTTTGGCGATTGCAGATTCGGCGATTTCTTCTGTGGTTGCAGCGACCGCTAGGATCGGCTGACCAACGTAGGTGATGTACTCAGACGCCAGCGCAGGGTTTGCAGGTGGTGGCACTGGTGGTAGGTCGTCAGCAGTAAAAACACCAACTACACCATCCATTCGCAGCGCTTCAGACGCGTCTATGCTGACTACGCGGCCGCTAGGCATTGGGCTAGTTAATAATCTGGCAAAGACCATGCCTTCTTTTTTGTAGTCTTCGGCGTATTTAATCTCGCCTGTGACTTTTCCAGGTACGTCGGGTGGGATGAAATCAAAACCTATATGAGTGCTCATGCTAATTGCCCCGAGGCGCGCAGGACGCCATTTAGATAATGTTCATAAGCACCGCAGCGACAGAGATTACCTGACAGCGCCTGTCGGGCCTGTGCCTTGGTAGGTCTTGGGTTGCTGTTCAAGAGTGCAACCGCTGACATCACCTGCCCAGGAGTGCAGAATCCACACTGCGGTGCATTTTCAGCAATGAAGGCTTGTTGAACAGCGTGTAAAGTGCCGTCGGCAGATTTAACGCCCTCTATCGACATTATTGCTCTGCCTTTAACGTTGTGCGTGAGCACCGAGCAAGAGTAGTTTGGCTCTCCGTCAAGAAGCACTGTACAGGCACCACATTCGCCTCTATTACAGCCTATCTTGGTTCCGGTTAGATCTAGCTTGTAGCGAAGTGTGTAAGCCAGGGTTTCCGATGGCAGTGCATCGACAGGGCGGTTACGTCCATTAACATTGAGTGTTATCAAGCGTTCGGCCGCAGTCTGTCCCGGTTGGGCATTTGCAGCGAGGTAGAATCCAGTGCCAGTAGTTGCAGCAGCACCGGAGAAAATTACCCCCTTGATAAAACGTCGGCGAGTAAGTTTTGAGTTCACTGACTTTGCTCCGTTTTATTGTAGTAGGAATGCACCCGATAGGCGGACAACGTGCAGTGTTGAATACAGTAGTTAAATCTATCTTTGAGGCTAGTTGTTTTCTGCACAAAAATCAACCGTATAATAACTGCGGCGTTTATAAAATATCTATATAAAATAGAGACTTATAGGCATGGAGGCAAAAAGTAACACACTGTCACTACTTCGGTATTCAGGAGGGGGGTGGCGGTGGTTGCTAAGCGGCTTATCGGCTCCGTCGGGGCTGGCCCTTCTTGCTAATCTGTCTGCGCTGGATTAGATTTCTTAATGTTATAATTTTAGAAGTCTTCGGCAATCGTTTTGCCCCTTTATAATTCTGGAGTTTGCATGCGTTTCACGTTTTTTATGGCGATCAGTTTTAGTTTCTCCACTGTTTGGGCACAGCCGTCACCCCCCAATTCAGCCATGATCACTGAATCAATGATCAGTATGGCGGAGCGCTCTAATTTTGAGAGAACCTCTACTTTCCAAGAAGTGGTCAATGTCATCGATGCGATAGATGCCAAGACCGACCTTATGCATCGTGAGGTTTTAGTGACTACCGCGCAGGGGCGGTCAGTCCCAATTGTGGTTTTGGCAAACCCGGCCGTCGACTCTCCAGCGGCGGCGCAGGCCAGCGGCAAACCAGTAATCTATCTACAGGGGAATATTCATGGCGGCGAGGTGGAAGGCAAGGAAGCCTCATTGATTTTGATGAGAGATATTTTGTTTGGCGATAAAAAGCATCTGCTGAACAATCAGATCATTGTTTTCGTGCCTGTCTACAATGCCGATGGCAATGATGATATGACCGCAGACTCAAGGCCAAATCAGGAAATGAGCCCGTTGCTAGCCGGTCAGCGTCACGCTAACGGCTACGACCTAAATCGAGATGGGATTGCATTAGAGGCCCCGGAAAGCGCAGCGCTAATGGAAAGGGTTATCCTGCGCTGGGACCCTGATTTGCTAGTAGATTTGCATACAACCAATGGCACTTGGCATGGCTATTCACTTACCTATGCGCCTTCCTATCAGACGGCTGGCGACGGTGCGACGTCTGACTACACGGCGGATATTATGCTGCCATCAATCAAAAGCACGGTGAAAGCTAAATTCGATCTAGACTTCAGCTGGTACGGTGGTTTTGACTACCGAGATTGGCCGCCTACGGAGCTGCGAACCTATCATCATGCGCCTAGATATTTGACTAATCAGATGGGTCTGCGTAATCGCATGGCTATCTTAAG
>JBLHVT010000135.1:0-7500 GCA_047628735.1 Glaciecola sp. | reverse complement strand
ATGGTGCCACCACGTTATCTGAAACCTGGGGATGTTGTCCGTGTTGGTATCGAAGGTTTGGATTTCCAGCGCCAAACTGTCGTCGCGCCTAGATAAGCTGTTTTGCTAATTACTAACCTTGGCGAATCGACCTTAAGCCGCTTATTTTTGGCATGGCGCACAATACGTCACTTCCAAAACTGCTGTGGTGTTGAAAAGTTAATAGTAGATTTTGCCGCGCATAAAACATTTAATAACAGCCGCTATTCAGCTGCAAGGCTACGATAATCCAAATGAAAGCTTTACTCGTTTATCTTTTTTTAAGTGCTTCGATGGCAGCGACAACTTATGCTGGTGAGGCAGATGAACCATCTGCCAGAGACTACAATCTGTCAATGGCCGGCGCTTTGATAAGCAACTGGTGTGAAAGTAATTGGCAAGCATCTGACCATATAAGTATCCACGCATGTAACTATCAATTGTCTCAAGCCTATGACTGGGAGCTTGCCTCGGCGCACTTTGAGGAGTGCACCGTGGAAGCCACAGGTGATATCGTGAAAATCGCAGATTGTATGGTTTCTCGATTTAATACCTGGCGGGTAAAAGAACCCCTCTAAAGCCGATGACCGTGTTCGAATTAATTTCTATGCTTGCTCTGCAATATACTGCTGTAGCTTGGCCATGGCCGCCTGAGAATGAGAGCGCAACTTTCCTAGAATCGCCTGCTTTTCATGGTCGTCCTTTTGAACATCCTGAACCAGCTTAGAGAAACCATCTAACCTGTTGTTGTAAAGCCATGTTCTTAGCTCTTCGTCTCGAGACCAAAGGGATTGATTCATCATGAATGAAGCGGTGAGCCTTAACCAGTCCATATCTGTATTCGGAAGCGGAACAACATTGCAAAGCTTGTTCTTTTCTTCCTCAGGATAGGTAGCCTCTATATGAGCTATAAAGGCCGCACTGAAAACAGGCTGATATGACCGAACCGTCTGGGGGGTGATCAGCTTATCTTCAAATATCGGTTTCATAGCGAGATTACTAATCGCACTTGCCGAACAATCGACGAATACACAGTTAATTGGGGTCGATATACTACCCTGCTCCAAAAGGATTTCATCGCCTCCAATCTCTAAAACACGCCCCAGTCGAATAACATTTTTAATCCGCCTAAGTTCAGTCAACTCGAGCTGGCTGATGGTTGCCCCATGAAACATTTGAGGCCAAACGCCTCGGTCAATTCGAAGAAAAACACCAGCATCTTCTAAGCGTTTAAACATATCCTCAACTGACTCAGAATTCGCGATAGCTTCCATCTGATTAGCTTGAGCGCCAATCGCATCATTGAAAAACTCATCGGTCGGCTGGGTGTTCTTTCGGTCTATTAACCATGCGTCTCTTGGCATCACCCAACTTATCGCATCCGCATTAACGCCATTTTCAAGCAACCAAAGACAGGCATCAATGCCAGTCTTGCCGCCACCAACGATGACATAATTATCTGGCCGCGCTGTAACTTTCGGCAAGTCATTGAGGGGTATGAAGCGAATGCCTGCGGCAATAGAGAAATTAGGTGTGTGTGTAGAGGGAACTGTGGTTTTCAAATAGGTAGCATCAACGGTCTTGTTATTGACTTCTACCTTAAATTGCTCGCCTGTTAGCATTGACGCGAACTCACCATTGGCGGTGTATTCGCACATCGGAAAATATCTGACCCTCCCGGTCGGTAAAAACTGTTGACGCATAACATTATCAAAATAGGCGCTAACTTCAGCCCCAGATGCCAACTCACTGAGCCCTTTATTTAAACCCACCTCATCAAGCTTTCCGCCACTTAGTTCACGCGAACTTACGCCATAAAACGCAGAGGGTTGGTGGAGAGTGACAAAGGGGTAAGCGACATTCCAGTGGCCACCAGGTTTATGATGTTTATCCACGATGATGATATTGGCGTCAGTTTCGGTAAGCAAGGTATCGGCGAAAGCCATACCAACTGCTCCACTGCCTACGATAAGGTAATCAGTGTTTAAGTTTGTCGTGGTCATTACAAGCTCCTTCGTTAGCTTACCTTACGCGGGTGGAATTTTTTAAAGCCTCACGATTTGTGAAGTTACGAAAAGATTGACGGTATACTTTAAAGATCGCTCTCGCAATCGCCAAAACAATAATATTCAGAGATGTATTAACGTCTGCAAGTGGTCGATGACAATCGACGGAGAAGCAGCCTCTTGAGAAGCCAAAATATTCAATTATTCCCGCTCTGGATCATTTGCGCAGTTTTGCTGCCTTGCTAGTGCTCTTTCACCACAGTCTTTGGCATCTATTATAGCCTAACTCCCGCCCCCATTGTTTTAGCCTATACCGATGAAATGCTTCCCACGGCAGACTTTTCCTGTCGGCGTTTGTTTACGAAGGACATTCTGGCGCAGCATTATTTATGCTGCTTAGTGGCTTTATTTTAACCATTGGTACTCTCGGCCGTTTTGATCAGATTAGGCGTCATCAGCTATTCGCTTTACTTGCTGTACTTTTGTTTTAGTAGATATCACTATAAAACATGGGTGGTTGGTACATGTTGGTCCGAACAATATTCTTGGAACAGCCTATTTAACCAGCGTTTTTTTGTAATTCTGCCACTATCTATATTGGTTTCTAGTGTGACCTATCTTTTGATTGAAAACCCATTCTTAAAACTACGAGGAGTCTATAGTCAGCCTACAAAATAGCTGTATTTTTCTCGTATGATTTTAACCACCTGACTAATCAATCACCGCTAGCATTTCCTCCAAAATAACTGCGCTAGCTTCTCAAAAAAAATAGAAGTTATTTTGGAGTAGACTATTACGAGAATTAGGTAAAGAGAAAACATAGGGAGGCTGCGTAATGATTCAACATCCAACTCAAGAATGTTCTGCCAGATATAGAGCAATAGCCATATAACTATAAAATGGTTTAAATAAATCCAATATGAAATGTCGCCCAGCCATTTAAACTTGCCAAATAAATTCTAGAAAACTGATATCTGCGGTCGTGTACAGGTATTTTATGAGTGAGCACAAACCCGCTCAATATAAGGAAGAAATCCATAGTCAGATGGCACTTATAATTTCGCCTACTGATGACTTATTCATTCATCTAGATAGCAAAAATTAACGCTGCAATGAATACTTGCTAATCAATACACGCTTGCTGATCTTCCAGCCCTGCGCGGTACGTACAAACTCGTCGTGATATTCACCCATAAGCGCAAACCCACTAACCGAAGTCTCGCCAGCAGCTGCGGCGTATATAGTGGCATAACTCACACCTGTGGCATGATAATCATCGACTGGGACAATACGGATAGTACTCATCTCGTGCCGTATAGTAGAACCCGTTTTAAGCTCTTCGATACGCTGCCCGATATCGGTACGCCCTACCCAAGTTTGATTAACAACAGTTAGCGACGCATCTTCTGTGAACAAATTCGCGAACTCGGTCGCGTTGAACTGGTCTCGATGATAGGCATAATCAGTGACCAAATTACTGCAGGCCCTGTAAACATCCTCAGCTGCGAAGCTGGTAGTAGATGCGCTGAAACACAGTGCAGTAATTAACATCAGTCTTTTTATCATTGTTTTAATCCTTGTGATGGGAATATTCTAGAAGCACAAGGCAGGAAGCCTGCCGTAGTTAGAGTGCAGTTTAATTCAGGGAGAGGTTTCTTGGAATCGAAAAATGTAGCACAGCCCTGAAGACCAAATAAAATGGCATTCTTCTGCTTGCCCTAGGACCGCCGAATACGATTAACCTGAGCATCTTAGCCACAGGCCGATAAAGCTGGATAAGTAGTCTAGCAATCGCTAAGTTAACGCTTCATCTAGCTAACAAAGCAGCTATTTTCAAATATGACTTACTATACTAGCCTCAAGCCGCTAAAAAGCAACACAGTGCAACCCTATAGGAATACTCTACTATGAAAAAGAGTCTTGGAATCAACATCTTCACCCTACTGATCCTAAGTTTTCCCTTGTTAGTTCAGGCCCAACTTGAAACTCAAGCAGTAACAATCGATGATCTTATGGCTCTGGAATCAGTATCCAGCCCGCAGCTAAGTCCTGATGGTGAGTGGGTAGCCTACGTCGTGCGTTCTCGTGACATGGAAGAAGACAAATCCAATTCACAAATTTTTATGGTTTCCATAGCCGGTGGCGATTCTATTCCTATGACCGCCAAAGACACCTCTGCAAGTGATCCACAGTGGAGCCCTGATGGCAAATATCTCTCATTCAAGGCCAGTAAAGGCGAAGAGGCTAAGACGCAAATTTGGACTTTAAACCGAATGGGCGGTGAGGCGGTTCAATTGACTGATGTCTTACAAGGTGTCGGCAATTATGCATGGTCACCCGATGGCAGTAAGCTACTTTTGACACTCACTGACCCTAAGCCATCTGACTTAACGGAAGACAAAGAGGACGACAACAAAGCCGCTCCCTACGTCATCGACCGCATGCAATTTAAGCGAGACTATACTGGCTACCTAGACCGTAGACGTACACATGTCTATGTCGTTGCACCTGGCGCTAAAGCGCCTACTCAGCTTACCTTTGATGATTTTGATGACTCTGACCCCGTATGGCGCCCAGATGGCAGATCGATCGCATTCGTTAGCGATCGCTCTGATGATCCCGATCTAAACTACGGTACAGACATTTTTGTTGTCAATGTAGATGACCAAGAACCTACCATTACCCAAATCACTTCAAATCCAGGCCGGGACTTCTCTCCAGCTTTTAGTCCAGATAGCAAAAGCGTTGCCTATGTTACCTCCACCGGGCCGGACGTTGGTGGCTCTGCATTAACGCCAACAAAATATCTTGCAGTCACCGACATCGGTGCTGATCAACGCCATATCCTCACTGCCAGCCTTGATAGAAACGTATCCAACCCAGAATATTCTAGTAACGGCAGGGACATCTATTTCCGTCTCGAAGACAGCGGTATGAATCACTTTGCTAAAGTAAGAGCAACTGGCGGTGATATTGTTCGTGAAGTTAGTGATGAAGCAAGCGTAAGAGACTTTGCGATTAGCGGCGGCCAGACAGTTCTCGCCATAACCAACGCGAGCACCCCAACCGAGCTGTATAACTATGCAAATGATGAATTAACACGGCTTACTTTTGTTAGCGATGAAGTTTTGTCTAGCGTGGCCCGCGCCGAAGTCGAGAAGCTGCGTTTTGAAAGCGCCGATGGCACTCCCGTGGAAGCGTTCTTAGTTAAGCCTGTGGGCTATGAAGCCGGCACGCGCTACCCAACAATACTCTGGTTACATGGAGGCCCAGCATCACAGTTCAATTTTGGCTATAACGACACCGCCCAGCTTTTTGCCGCCAATGGCTACGCCGTGATTATGCCGAACCCTCGTGGCTCAACTGGCTACGGAGCTGAGTTCGCCCACGGCACTGTCGCAGCATGGGGTGAAAAAGATTTCGACGATGTTATGGCGGCCATCGACTATGGCATCGAAATAGGCGTGGTTGACCCTCAGCGCACAGGTGTCGGTGGGTGGTCCTATGGCGGCATTCTAACCAACTACGTGATCACCCAAACTCAGCGATTTAAAGCTGCAATGTCAGGCGCTAGCCTAGGATTGGTGACATCCAACTATGGCCATGATCAGTACCAGCTCATGTATGAATTAGAATTTGGCCTACCTTGGGAAAACCCTGAGCTATGGGCCGATTTATCGCCTTTTAATAAAGTCGAAAATATCACCACCCCGACATTATGGATGGGCGGCGAGCTGGACTGGAATGTCCCTATCAATAATTCAGAGCAGATGTACATCGCAATGAAACGTCTAGGCCAGACAACTCAGTTAGTTGTTTATCCTGATGAACACCATGGCATCCGCCGCCCAAGCTTTCAAAAAGATCGCTTTGAACGTTGGATTAGTTGGTACGACCGGTTTTTAAAGCCTGCGCCTGCGCTTAGTAGCTCCAGCAACTAGTCCTAACTCAGCGCTTAGATGGCTTACTGCGACAGTAGGCTAGCTAAGCCATGTCGCATCACATTTTGTGCTGCTCATATTTTCAAGCGAACATAATAAATCTCGCGCCTATTGAAGACACCTTCATCGGTAAGCATTTAGAAAGCTTTTTCGTTAAGCCGAGGCCAGAGTACCCTCACTATTATCAACTAGTTTTAAGCCCGCCGGCGACTGGCACTGACTGAGTGTCGATGAGACTAATTGGATAGCTTTAGATAGTCGGATATTAATTATCCTTTGCTAATGGCGTCCGAGAAATTATTCGGACATCTACCAACATCACAAAAATAAAGCCCATGCGCGGCATCTTTCTCTACTCGAATTTAAGGTGATTTAAATAGTTCAGCAACACATCCTTTAGAGGAATAAATCATGCCTGCTATTAATTCCCAAAGATAAATGGCTATAAACCTGCAGCCTAGAAAGAGTTGACTGAAAAAAATGAACTTGCTAGCTTTATGCTTCTCTTGTGCCAAGGCTTCATTGGGACGGTAGCTCTAGCTTCGCCGCTTTTCAATGGGCACAAACACGCACTTTCCAAGAGCGGTGCCAGAGTAGGATCACGATAATATGCCCATACTTTAATCCTATCTGCCTGCAAGCCCGAAAACCGATTAGCTCGTTCTTTAAATTATCGGTCAGTGTTTCACACTATCATTCACTGTTTTAATTGACCGTTTTATGTTTCAAACTGCAATACATCTATTGACCGGGAAAACGCGTATAATGAGTTCATATGCAAAAAATGGAATATAATGGCAATTCTACATACCGAAAATTTGAGTTGGCCTCGGAAAGTTTCTGTCTTTGCGGGCGTAGCCTTAATCGTACTTTCAGTTATACTCTCTGCTAGCACCCTTTTTGGGTTACTAGAGCTGGAGTCATTTGCTGTTTTAGGCCATAGCGGAATACGAACTCTAGCAGGCATAGCCGTCGCGGGCTGCATGGTGGCTGCGATTGGATCCTTCGACGAATAATTGGAGAACTAAAATGTTCAAACAATCAGATTTCTTTATACTTTTGGCGGTGGCGATATCATTCGGTGTCTCTGGTTTCCTTTGGTTCTCAGGGCAGCATGAAGAGGGGCTTTTCACTGCAACATGGGTGCCTTCGATATTATGTTTCGCGATTTACTTTAAGTTAATGGCTATCAGGGGAGCTAACTCGTGAGCGCGATGACGCTTTTTTATATTGCCATTGGTGTTTTTGGCCTTATGATCGTGGGTTTGTATTTGTCTGTTCGCGAGTTCTTGGAGGCGAGCAAAAACCCTGCTAAACAAAAAGGATCGGATCCGGCCCACAAGCGATAGAGGCAATAAGGTTTGCTTAAGATGCTCTGGTTTCAACTAATGCAATCAGAGCGTTTTGACGTTTAGTTAAACCACTCAGAAGCTAACGTAAACTAGCGCTCCAGAAGATGTTTTCATTAGGCTGCAACGGGATGCAGCGAGTTATATTGAGATTGCACATACTATTTGTCTCATAGTTTGCCTAGC
>JBLHVT010000134.1:0-7588 GCA_047628735.1 Glaciecola sp. | reverse complement strand
ACCACTACGCAATGTCCTACTTCAAAAGGGAAAAGCCACGTGTTTTATTTATTAGCTATGGAGAAACCGATGACTTTGCTCACGATGGCAAATACGATGAATATATCTTTGCGGCAAATCGAACGGATCGTTTTATTAGTGAAATCTGGGAAATGATTCAAGAGACTGAAGGCTATACGGACAATACTGACCTTTTTATAACTGTGGATCACGGTCGAGGTGACGAACCTATAGAAACCTGGCGGCATCACGCAAGTCAAACTTCAGTTACGGGCTATATGTCTTCATTGGCCAGTTACGAAGAGGGAATAGTAGGTTCAGATGCTGTTTGGATGGCAGCGATGGGGCCAGGAATACCAAATTCCAAACTAATCAATACAGGTGATGAATGCTTAAGCAGCCACCGTATCGCAGCTACGTTATTGGCATTATTAGGACGTGACTACAGAAATTTTGAGCCGGGCATGGGTGCACCAATTAGGCAGTTCTTGCGATGAGAGGCAGTATTTTTTTGCTGTTTTGTTTTTTTAGTGTTTCGACGTTGGGACAGGATATTCAGAGGATAGCGTTTGGTTCCTGTAGTCATCAAGATAAGCCTCAGCCAATTTGGAGTGAGGTTTTGGCAGCGGATCCCGATCTCTTTATCTTTTTGGGTGATAATATTTACGGGGATTCTGATGATCCGCAAGTGCTCTCCGCTAAATATGAGAAACTTGCAGCTGTACCCGGAATTCAGACGCTTCGAGAAACCACGCCAGTCATTGCAACGTGGGATGACCATGATTATGGGCGCAATGACAGTGGAGCTGAATATGTCTCCAAAGAGGAGTCGCGCCGGGTAATGCTTGATTTTTGGGATGAGCCCTTCGATTCACTTAGAAGAACCCGCGATTCTGGAATTTATACATCGTACGTTTATGGCGCGCCGGGAAGGAAAGTGCAAGTCATACTGCTGGACCTGCGTTGGAACCGCTCTAAGCTTGTTGCGATCGAGGACCCTGAAAGGCTTAAAAGCCGAAGCAATGAAAACCGGGGGCCCTATGATGCCTCTTTAACAAAAGATGCGACGCTTATGGGGGAGTCCCAGTGGCAGTGGCTGGAGACAGAGCTGCAAGTCGATGCAGATGTAAGAATAATTGGCTCTAGCATACAGTTGCTGGCTGAATTTACGGGCTGGGAAACTTGGGCAAATTTTCCAAAGGATCGCCAACGATTCTTTGAGATGTTAGAGAAGCATCAGAAAGAGCCGGTTCTAATCTTATCTGGAGATGTGCATTGGTCGGAATACAGTGAAATTAGAGAAACTGCTAACGGCTGGCCTTTGGTCGAATTAACATCGTCAGGCTTGACGGAAGAATGGAAGGCTATAAGCCCTAATAGACACCGAGTTGGGGATGCCTTTGCGGTAGCAAACTTTGGTCTAGTGGAGATTGATTGGAGTAACGAAATCCCAGCTTTTAATCTCAGTATAAGGGATGTTGCAGGAACAAATCTGATTCAACGCCGAATTGACTTTGATTAATCGGCCGGGCGCTCTAGATCAAGGATTCAACCCTTTGAAACCAGGCTCGAACTTATTAGATATAGCGGGGCTTGAAATTGCTTTGCTTTAGGGTAGTGGCTCTGAAGTGAAGTAACTAATTTTCGTTTTCTGGTTTTTCCATTCCTGCGTCAAGACACTCAGCCCTGATTTGTGCTGGGGCAAAACCAATGTCTTCAAAGCGCAGTGACTCGTCTTGTTGATTTGTGTCGACGCTTTTTAATAGCCGCCATTGTTTTTCTTTGCTCAGCAGCTTAGCTTTGTAGAGAAAATTGTCAGGCAAATAGCCTTGAATGCCCATTTCTTGCCGATCGAAGATGGTGCTAATCTGCTCACTAAGAGAAGAAATTTCTGGCCGAGTGTCACTGTAGTTAACCGCTAGTGGTTTTTCTAAACTTAAACTGGAGTCCTCATCACTGGCAAAGGGTATCGCAACGCAGAGGTGACTTTCCCATAGTGTCAGATTTTCATGGCAGTCACTGAGGCTAAAAATACTTAGGCCGCCGGTATAGAGTTTCCAATTTCGCATAAGTTCGATGAGATCTGGATCCCTGTGCTGGACCAAGCTTGCCAATAATTCTTTGAGCACCGTGGTCTTTCCATCTTAACTATCAAACATTTCTTCGGCACGCCAGCGGCGTACCGCTTTAACCAGAGTGCTGATACCAGCAGTTTCGTCTCGCGAGAAAATTAACCCGAATGTGGCCTTTACGCAGGTAGGCAAAAGCCCTTTGGAATCAAAGCTAAGGGTTGAGTGATAGTCAAGCTCGAACGGGTCATGCAACAGACACTGTGCGGAGCAGCGCAATTTCGCGCTTTATAAAATTCGAATAGCGGTTTCGTCATCAGTAGATCTAACAAACGTCGGTGGTTTGGTACGCACACACTTTTTTCAATTAAGCACCTTTGATGCGAGTGGCTGGAAACTAATAGCCTTAAAAAGGAGTTTTACAACACACGATAGTCATCCTGTATGGCAAAGTATGGTGCGCAATATTGGGGTTCACCGGAGCGACGCACGCATTTATATCAGCCGAGCCCAAAAGGATTGGCTAGGGATCAGTTGAATGGCGCCGATTTTTTGGATCGATATAGTTACAATTGTTAGAGTTACTGCTACATTGCGCCGATGTCTAATACATCCACAACTAGCGAACTCATACGCGCGCTGCGCTTCTTAAAACCTTACCGTAAACAAATCACTTGGGCTAGTGTGGCCTTGGTGTTTACCGCCGCATTGAGCCTCGGATTGGTGCAATATGTGCGCATTATTGTTGATCAGGGCTTTGTTGCCAGTTCAACGGCGTCACTGAACCAAGCGATTGTCGGATTTATGGTCATCGCATTCCTTCAAGCTTTGGGGACATTCGCTCGTTTTTATTGGGTGTCGTGGCTAGGAGAGCGAGTAACCGCAGATATCCGTAAAGCGGTCTACTCTCATATTATTTCCCTGCACCCAGGATACTTCGAAGCCAACCTCAGCGGTGAAATTCAGTCGCGGATTACCACCGATACAACCTTAATTCAGTCAGTTATTGGTTCCTCCGCCTCGGTGGCTCTCAGAAACATTTTGATAATGATTGGCGGCACCGTTTTTCTTTTTATTACAAACCCGCGCCTAACCTCGGTTGTTCTGATTTGTATTCCTTTGGTTATCGGTCCGATTATGTATTTTGGGCGCCGGGTGCGCCGGCTGTCTCGCAGCAGCCAAGACGAGATTGCCAACGTTGGTGCCTACGTGAGTGAAAGTATCCAGCAAATCAAAACGGTACAGGCTTACAATCACCAGGAGTATGACCGTGCCCAGTTTTCCGCCCATGTGGAATCAGCATTAGATGTGGCAATTAAGCGCATTAAATCACGCTCGTTTTTGATCACGATAGTAATGACCCTGGTCTTTGCAGCGGTAGGATTAATGATTTGGGTCGGTGGTCAAGACGTCATCAACGGCGATATGTCTGCTGGTGAGTTAACGGCGTTCGTTGTTTACGCGGTGTTAGTGGCTGCGGCGGTAGGTGCAATTAGTCAAGTAATCAGCGAGTTGCAGCGAGCTGCGGGGGCGCTTGAGCGCTTGATGGAGTTATTAGACGCTGAAAGCCTTATAGTTGCGCCGGCCAAGCCTAAATCGCTGGCAAGGCCATTCAGAGGTGCGGTTTCACTTCTCGGCGTAAATTTTGCCTACCCATCTCGCCCCGAAATCAATGCGATTCAAGATTTTGACCTCAACATAGAGTCCGGTGAAAGCGTTGCATTAGTTGGTCCCTCCGGTGCTGGCAAGTCGACGCTGTTTGACTTACTGATGCGGTTTTATGACCCTCAAGTCGGCGGCATTACCCTAGACGGAGTAGGAATCAGAGATTTAGACCCGCTGGAATTACGCCGTCATATTGGCGTGGTGTCGCAAACTCCCGCCATGTTTACCGGCAATGTCTCAGACAATATTCGCTATGGAAAACCACAAGCCAGTGAAGCGCAGATTATAGAGGCGGCCAAATCGGCGTATGCGGATAACTTTATTGCGGAGCTTCCCGAAGGATATAATAGTTTTCTGGGCGAGTCAGGAATACGCCTCTCAGGTGGACAGCGACAGAGGTTAGCTATCGCCCGGGCAATTCTGAAAGACCCTGAAATTCTCTTGTTAGATGAGGCTACCAGTGCCTTGGATGCTGAAAGTGAGCGTCAGGTGCAATTGGCACTCGAAAAACTTATGCAAAACAGAACTTCATTAATCATTGCTCACCGTTTGGCAACAGTGGTGAATGTTGATCGAATTGTAGTTCTTGATAAAGGCAGAGTTGTGGCGCAGGGCACCCACAGAGAGCTGCTTAGCTCCAGCTCGCTTTACGCCAACCTGGCAAATTTACAGTTTTCGGAGCATTTAGGTGGGGATAAATCCTAAGGGAAAAACTAAATATTGGGCCAGCTTAGAAGATAACTATCCTGATAAGTATTGCACATCCTGCTTGTTAAACTGCGCTATAATATTTTGCTTAAAGTTCATGTTTTAGTTAATAAGCATTAATTAAGTTATTAAATTTTAAGGAAATAACTCTTGGACAAGTATAAAGATATACGGCCTTATATGGACAGTGAGATTCGGCCGGTATTAGATGAACTCGTTAAAGATCCTGAGTTCTTAACTACCATTGCTCAGTTTTACTTTCCGCGTCTTACTAATCTGCTGCCAAGTGCTATGCGCTTTGCGGCTAAGGTTAAGTTAAAAGGCCAACTTAAAAGTGTTCATAATATCGCATCCATGCAGGACGTGATTGCGCAGTACATGGACAAAATGATTGAAGATACTACGACTGCATTGACGCACTCCGGTTTAGAGAATTTACGAGAGGGTCGCAATTACCTGTTTATTAGCAATCATCGCGATATCGTCATGGATCCGGCGTTTGTAAACTACATGCTCTATCATGCAGGTCATGAAACCCTCCAAATAGCGATCGGCGACAATTTATTAAAAAAGCCATTTGTTTGCGATCTTATGCGCTTAAATAAAAGTTTTATTGTGCAGAGATCACTAAAAGGCCGAGAGCTGTTGAGTTCACTGAAACTTATGTCTGAGTACATTCATCACAGTGTAGCCAACGGGCAGAACGTTTGGATCGCCCAAAGTGAGGGCAGAGCCAAAGACGGAATTGATAAAACGGACCCAACCCTTTTGAAAATGCTCGCAATGGGGAACCGAGAGTTGCCGCTGGGTAAAAGCCTTAAAAAACTCCATATCATCCCTGTTAGTATTTCCTATGAATATGACCCCTGTGATTTATTGAAGGCGCAGGAGTTATATCAAATTGCAAAGACGGGCAGCTTCGAAAAAGACGAATCAACTGATATCAACAGTATTGTCACTGGGATGGTTGGGTTCAAAGGAGCGGTGCACGTAGCCTTTGGCAGGGAGCTTAAAATTACCGATGACGAGCCAGAGCATATTGCGGCAGACATCGATATGCAGATTTTGGAAAATTATACCCTGTCAGACAGTAATTACCTGGCAATCAGTAGGCTTAGGCAAGATGGCATGTTGGCGCTGCATCGTTTAAGACCAGGGTTCGATACTCAGGTGATTTCGCCGGCATCCCAAGCTTTTTTTAGCGAGCGTTTGCGCCAAATAGAACCTTCACTTGTAAAGCACTGGCTTTATAGCTACGCCAACCCTGTTATAGGTCGTTATAACATCGAGTAAGAATTAGTGAGTTGCTAGACCAAACGCGCGATGGCTGTCGCCAATCTTCTCATTAATGGCTTTTTTGTGTCTGGATTGATTGGTCCAAAGCAAAGGCTTCGCATCTCTATCTGCTTGGCGTGCTTAGTGTTTTCTTGTCGGTCTGGTTTTGATTTTCCGAAGGCGTTTTTCAACTGCGCTAATTGAATCTCCATCCTCGTTGCTTGATCTGAATCAGGGGTTTCTATGCTTGCACGAATTTCGAGTTCGATACACTGTTTGCGGAGAGTATCTGTCTCATTTTTCACCAGTGTAGCGAAATCCGTTGGGGTTTTAAGGCCGTTCAAATTCTTCCAGCGCTTCACCAATAAGCTATCGAGAGACTCATTGCCGACTTTTGGTAGTTCATTCCATGCTGAGACATCGAGGGTTTTAAGGTGATCAGAAAAACTTTCTAGGTCAGTAATCTCGTTGAGTTCACTTTCCATTTTATCCAGCAGGGCGATTTTGGACGACAGTTTTTCCTTTAAAAGTAAAAACTTTTTGTCTGGTAATGCCTTAAACCGCATATCTATCTTGCGCTTTATACTATTAAATTGCTCGGTTAACTGGCTGCGTTGCTGCTTTAATCTTGGGTCAAGGTCGTTGGAAAATTTCTGCGCCAGTGTTTGATACTCAGATCTGCTGTCTCGGAACTGTTCTTCTTCGAGGGTTTCTAACTGCTCTAATTCTTTTAAGGTGACTCTTAGACCATCCTCAGTTTCTTTTAATACGCTCTGCAGTTTTTCTGCTTCTTGGTTACGCTGTTCGAATAACTTATCACAGGCTGCTCGAAACTCATCCCAGTACTTTCGGTCTTCTTTAAACGAAGTAGGGCCGATTTTTTTCCACTGCTGCTGCAAAGCCTTGGCCTCATTCATGGCCTTTTTGTTGTCATCGAGTAGTTCTAATGCAACTGCTTCATCGATGCACTGCTGCTTTGCTTTGCCGTTGTCTCGCATTTCTGTGCGGCGTAATTTGCGCAGTTGGTTAAGCAAATCGTAGTAACGCTTTTGCAGGCTTTTAATTTTGGATTGCTCGATGGGAGCGTACTTTTTCCAGCTTTCTTCAGCGCCTTTAACCAGCTTGTTAACGGCAGAGATGTTCACTGTTTCCGTATCTAGTTCGGCTAAGTCTTTTTCCAGCTGGTCGCATAGTAAGCGTCGTTGTTTAAGGTTCTCAGCCATAAGCTGCTTGCGCTGCTTGAAATATTCTTTACATGGCTCATAGGCTTTGTCAGATAGTACTTTGAATTCTTTCCAAAGTTCTTCGTTCTGATTGGAGCGCCCAAGCAACTTCCACTCTTTATGCATATTTGCAATGTGCTTAGAGCGATCAGAAGCATGCATTTTGGAGTCAACGAGATGCTGCATTTGGGTGAGCATTTGTTTTTTCTTCTCAGTTGCAGCAAATATTTTCCAATCTCGAAGCTCGTCTATTTTGGTTTTGTATGCATTGGCTTTCTCTTGTAAATCAGCACGTGTTTTTCCAGAAGTATTACTGATATTGCCTTGGATTTTGTCCCAGGCTGGCAGTGCCTCGTGGGATTGGCCGTCTTCAAGATATTTTTTCAAGCCATCAAGGAGCAATTCTGTATTTGAATTTAGCTGCTCCTGGTGAACTTTGTTTTGTTCAAGGAGAACTTCAATTTTAGCGAGGATTTCAGCGACTTTAGCCCTGAGTTGGAGTTCTGGTTCAGTAAGTGATTTTTGGGCCCTATTAAGGTGGCCCCTGAGCTCATACAGCTTTATTGTATTCTTAAAGCTTAGTTTGCTGAGAGATTCAGAATAATCTGTAATTTGTTCGGCCGTAACAGGTTCAGGCGCTGGTTTTGG
>JBLHVT010000133.1:0-7605 GCA_047628735.1 Glaciecola sp. | reverse complement strand
GAGTGGCTTTTCAATTGGGAGTGGCTTTTTGAGCGAGAGTGGCATAGATATCGAAAGCGGAATAGATATCGAAAGTGGGGAGTCTGATTTGTAACAGCACACTGCCATATTCCTTGTAGCTGCTTAAGTCTGAAAAAATGCTTAGATAGCTGTCTACGCTGTAATTCTTATTTGTGCTATGTGTCTGATACAACTTAGAAAGTTGCTCGACTTAAGCGGGCTAGATGAAACCACATTTACTTTTAAATCACAATAATTCAACTTGTTGCTAATCTTTGCGGCGATCTGGCCCTAATGTGTCTCTAACATTGCCGGAAAGGGGTTTTTCTTTTTCCAGGTTTTGGATGAGATCAATGGATGTGGCGAAGATGGTGGCGCCCATGGTGACGCCAAAAACCAGTGCGACACGCAGCAGGACATCAACATAAATGCCGGTAAAGTAATAACCCACTTCTGAAATAGCAAAGACAAGGACTAATGCTACCCCGAACGAAGTCCATACGGTTTTTTTCATTGGGCCACCTACATTAAAATTATCTGTAAATTTGTGGGGCAACAGCGAGCTTTTCTGTTGTTCCTACTATTCGCCCGAGAGTAGCAGTAAACCTGCGATCTGACCACTTATCCCCGCTTCGAAGACAAAGATATCGTCAGTGTCATCGCCATTTATTTTAACACTGATAATGTCGTTCACGGAGGTGTCTAACGATAGGGGAATTGTCAGGTCGGGGCTTAGCGACTCAATGCTTGATCGTCTTTGGTTAAGGTCTTCCAGAGCATTGTCGACAATTTCTCTTATATCAATTTCATAACTGTCTTGATCACGGCTATAACCCAGTGCGCCGAGGAACTCAGTTTCATCATCTTGTGGCTCTATGCTGTTTAAAAAGAGTGCTAACTCGCTATCAATTAGCGCTAACAGGTCTGCTCTAGCGGGCTCATCATTAAAGTTACCTGTCGTACTAATGACGTACTCCTCGGCGTCAGTTGCCGACACTTGTTTTTCGATCCCTCTGACACTGTTTGCAAGCCGGATCACAGAGGGGAACTTAAGGTTAACAGTTAATTTTCGGGCTGGGCGGCGGGCAAAGCGTTCACCTTCGTTTGGGTAGATGAAGGCTTCTATGGCAATACTGCCAGAAAGCGCTAACCACACGAAGATGTCGCCAACAGAGATAGGCTCAACTCGCCAAAGCCAGAGGTCTTTCAGCTCATCATTGTTTTCATCAAACAGAAACGTGCTGAGGATATTGCCACTAGAGCGAAGAACCTGTCTAGGTTGCTCCATAGCCATCCCGTTGACGGTGCCGCCAAAAAGGGAGACTTTGCTGCCTTCCCTAAGCAGCAAATCATCAATGCCATCGTCGTCGACATCTTCGAGCAGTTCTTCATGCCCGAGCGCTAGAATCCCTGTCAAATTGGAGAAATCCAGGTTGTCGATATCAAAATCGCCGAGACGTGCTTCAATTTCAGCTATATTTACCGAATAACTCGGTGTTGGTGAGAAATAGACTGGCCCTGTTGCGTTGGCCAAGAAGACATCAAGTAACTCTTCAGTCCGGGAAATGAGATCATTGGCTCCGTCAGAATTCACATCACGCAGCTCCATCAGCGGGATTCGAACCGCTTGACCAATGCGCCTCTCTAATTGGCTGGAGTCAAGATTGGTTCTTATTCTGAAGTCAGACTGAATGGCCAGAGGAGTCTGATAACCCCCGTTGCCCTCATTCATGTGAATTTGTAGCTGACCTGCACCAGGAATAATCAAGTCCTCTAATCCGTCGCCGTTTATGTCTCGGGAGAAATGGAGGCGGTTGAGACCTTTGCTAAGATAGCCATCGATATCGCTTGTTACTGTATTTGGCCCTATTAATTGTTCTGCCTCGACATGCCAAGCCAGTACTTGATTGCCGTCGACAACTGCTATGAGGCTGAGACCACCATCGTCTTGGTAATTGTTTGATAAATCCCAACCGACCGCGCGACCTGCAAAATCAATTTCACTAAACCCACTTTCAAAATCAAAACCAGTGCTGCGCTGAAAGTAAATACGCAGACTAATATCAGTGACCACTAAAAGATCGTTTAGCCCATCGCCGTTGAAATCCGCTACCAGTAATTTTTCAGAGGAAGGGGGGAATGAAAAATTTTGTTCTGTAAATTGCGGTAAGGCGGCGAAGGATGAATACGCTGTTAGGCTCAGTCCTAATAAAGTTAGTTTGCCTAAGATGCTCATGGAAGTGCCACCAGAACAGTGCTGCTATTGCCGTGAGTTAAAATCAGGTCAGGAAGGTCATCTTCATTTAACTTAACAATTTTAAACTCAAACACGCTTTTTGGAGCTACGTATTCCCAGAAAGCCTCATCGGCAATAAGCAGGCTCGAGTCCATTTTTTTCGCGGCGATGTAGCCATCCTCTGTAATATATAATCCATCATTGCGCCCATCTCCATCAACATCGTGACGCAGAGACAGTTGTTCACTTAGGCCCCTAACATTGGCAGCGGAAAAAGTTTCTTCAATACTAGCATCGGGCCTTCTATTGAAAACTTGGTCAGGATCCTCAAGGTTGTGATCGAACAATAGCTGTACTCGATTCAGGCTGGCATTTCGAATAGCACCGACCACCGGAATAGTATAATAGTTCACACTCAGGATCGGCAGAGCATCCTCTGTCAATTTGACAAAGTCCAAGCGCACATCATAGCCAGAAAAGCGCATTATTTGAGAAGGTTTTTCAAGATCAAATTGACCCCCTTCATTGATATAGAACCTTGCATCGGCGTCATTTCCATCGCTGGAAACTCGAATAACATCGGTAAGGTTATCACCGTTAACATCGGCTAGTTCAACTTCGCCTCGGACATCTATTGAACCGGTCCAGTCAGCGACCTCATTGAAGCCGCTGCTCGGATTTTGGTAATGAATATTTAATTGGCCTAAGCCATCCGAGCCCACGTTCAGATAGAGAATATCAAGCAGGTCATCATCGTTTAACCTAGATAAAACTGCATTTTGCATCCAGTTTTCAGTTCTTAGTAAAGTCTCAATATCCTCGTCAGATTTGTCCCATTGCTCGATGAAGTCCTGATAGGGTGTTTTGGTCTCTATGGAGAGCTTAATGCTTACGCCTTCTTCGGCGCTAATTCCTAGGTTTGTAGAGATGCCCCGTTCTCTTCTAATGGCAGAATTGCTTTGCTCATTAGCCGTGCTGATCTGTGAGAGTAATTGGAATGTCTCATTGGCCCCGCCCATGAATACGCCGTAGCTGTCACGCCCCGGAAGCAGTAAATCAACATAGCCGTCATTATTGATGTCGGTATTTGATAGTAGAAAGGAAACTCGCTCCAAATCAGGCACGGTGGCAATGAGCTCCCATTCTAGCAAGGGCTTTAAATTCTCAGCATAACCTTCAATCATGGATGACAAACTAAACACGCCGGCATTTGCGAACAATAGTAGTTCAGTTCCTGGGTCACTGCGCAGATCAGCGAATCCAACCGCAATAATTTCTGTCTTTACTTCGATCCGCTGAGGCAGCGCCGAAAAACCGCCGTTACTGGTTTGATGATGGATATGAATTTCTCTACCGCTGCGTTGATCAAAATGGGAGAACACGAGGTCCTTCAAACCATCGCCATTCATATCCTCGGTGGCGAGACTGTCCCAGTTACTTGCCCGATTAAGTTCAAAGGCTGTGTAGTTGCTTTGAGCTACCGCGGTCCCGGCAAAGGAAACGCCTAGCGATAACAAGAGGCACAAACGTATGCGCTGCGAAGCGGTATGTCGGGTCAGAGTATTCACATTTATTCTTCGTTAAGTTCACCTAAGTCTGAAGAATAATTGATCAGGCCGAGGATGCTGTGGGATTTCTCTTCTTCAACTTGGTTGAAAGAATAGAGTGAAAACAACCAGAGATTAAGCAAAGTGAATTTGGTTGTCTGAGGGTTAAATCCTGTTTCGTAGTTAAGCAATGGGGAGAAGCTTAACTTGCTGATACGCCGTCCAGGATTCCACAGCTGGACAGCTACCGCGCGGATATTGCCATCACTAAAGACAGTGAATTCTACCGAGCTGCCAAGCTCGTGATCTTGAATTAATCGGTCAATAAGGTCTTGAGCTGAATTAAGTTCGACCCCGTTCAGCGCGATGACGATGTCGCCCTCAGCAAGGCCGGCGCTTGGAAGCGGGCTATTGGGGAAAAATTCAACTATTTTAGCGGCTGCCAAATTCGGCCTTCCAGCAATTTGAACAAGTTCGGTTTGATAGCCTGCTTTAGTTGCGATTGGGTCAGCGCGATAGAGTTCCAGGGGGGCAATCGATGGGCTTAATGCTCTAGCCAACATGCCAGCTTGAAACACAACGGTGCCACGTCTTACTTTTAGCTCAAAGTTAAGGTCATTATCTCCACTTTGTTGTAAGGCCGTGACAGTATCGGGGTGATCGGTGATGGTGTTGTCAATACTGAGAATGATATCGCCTACTTTTAGTCCAGCTGAATTCGCGGGGCCACTCGGGTCTATATTTCTTACTCTAACACCCGGCAGGGCTTGGATATTAAACAAAGAATCTGATTCGTTGACGCCTACCTCGAAACCAAAATCAATCCTGTCAACATTGCCGTCGTTCGAGTTTAGAGATATCTGCTCAGGTGACAAAGTAATTGCTGGAGCTAGCACTAAAGGCTCATAGCTCACACAGTGCTGTAGGGCGAGCATGCAAAGTAGGCCGATGAATTTCAATTTCATAACTTTATCCTTTGCGCCGTAATTAATGTCAGAACAACAAAAAGCACTGCTGTGGGCAGGGGAACCCATAAATTGAAGTCGAGAAAGCGCTCATTCACTAAAACATCTGAGTACCCTCGGACAAGCCGACTGACGTCTTTAAGATAAGACTGATCAAGTAAGGACGGTTGAAAGTTGGCATAGTGATAGTAAGCTAGGTCGCCAAGTGCCGATTTGAATACATCGATTGTCAAGGTTAAACCGATGGCCGTGCTCAGCGCTTGAGTTGCCGACTGAGTTAATACCGAGATTAATACGCCAAAGCCTATGGCTGCAGGCAATGGCAGCAAAGCGAGTCTTAAACCAAGTTCGATTTCGGACCAAATTTCAGCTTCACTAATAAGTTCGAAGCCGTCTTCTACAATAGGGCCAAAATCCCAAAGGTTTCCGCTTAAAAAGTAGCTGCTCAGAACCAAGGTTATGATAGAAGCCAGCGCCAATAGATGCATATAAATAAGCTTACCAATAATAACGGTTGTTCGGCTTATGCCTCTTATAATGAGGTGCCTAACCGAGCCAATATCCCGGTCGTAACTAAAACTATAGGCTGCAAGTGAAACCAGCAGCAGGCCTAGAATTATAAGTCCAGTGGACAGCCCATCGACAAAGTATCCATAAGCGTTGACCGTGAATACGTCAGGTGCGCTGCTGCGGCCAAGCAAATTATCTCTAGATGCTTGTCCGGTTTCGGTAATTTTGGCAAGTAAAAGCTGCAATGCGGCCACCAGAGAGGGGGTCACGATCAGTAATTTGCTGCTGAAACTTCGAAGGCCGGTATAGGCCTCTAATCTGGTCGCGAGGACAATTTTATTCATGACGCAGACCCACTGGTAGCCGTTCTAAACAACGTCGACAGGGAGGCTCGATTTATTCGCAATTCCCCAACCGGTATTCCTTGTTGAATTAGGTTTGCGTTCAGTTCAGCTGAATCTAGCGCTAGTAATTCGACGTGAATAAATCCATCTTGATCGGTCTTTTGGTAATTAACCCCCGCCATTATTTTGATGGCGTCTATTGCCTCGTCCGCGTTCGCGCTGTGCAGCAGTGCAACCGGAAGATGTCCAGATAATAGTTGCTCAACCCTGTCACTAATGACGATTTTACCTTGGTGAAGAATTGAAAGATGACTACAAATCTGCTCCAAATAAGGCAGCTGATGGGAAGACAATAAGAAGCTAGTGCCTTCGTCCTCATTAAGCTGTTTGATGAGCGCCAACACATCATCAACACCACCTGCATCAAGGCCGTTGAATGGTTCGTCCAACAAAATTAGTTCAGGCTTACCTAGCAGTGCTTGGGCAATAGATGCCCGACGCTTGTTGCCGAGGGAAAGATTCTTAATCTTAAAATCTGTGAATCGCTCAATTCCTAAAAGTGTTTCTAGCTGGGCGGGTTTGCGAACAGGTTTTTGGCAGAGAAGTGCCGCGTGTTCTAGAGTTTGACGAACTGTGAGCTGTGGGTTGAGACTTGGAGAGTCGAAGATGGAGACAATTCTGCCTCCTGCCTCGTGTAACCTGCTGGGCGCATAACCGAGTAAGTTTATGTCTCCATCAGCGAAGGGCTGGAGTCCGAGAATGCATTCTAAAGTGGTAGTTTTACCTGATCCATTGAGCCCAACCAAGCCGTGAATTGCACCGCTTTCAACGTTTAATTCAAAGTTGTTGAGGACGCTATGATCGCCATAACTTTTGCATAAATTGCTTGCGCTCAGTGCAAGATTCTTTGAACTGTGGACCATGGTTTAACTCAACGTATGGAGTCCTGCCTCAACCAAAAGATAAAACTCACAAGATCGATAACTGCCATCTAAACACTCTTATAGCATCTTCAGATGGCAGCACTATACTATTGATTTTTAATTAATCAACAAACAAATCATTGACTTGGAGTTGTTTGACGGTGCCAAATTGCTCTAGCTCCGCGACATCGATAATGGATAGATCGCCGACTATGGAAATGAGCTTAGATCGGTCTTTAACATTGGTCCGTTGAAATTCAAGTAAGTCAGAAAACTCTGCAGCTTGGAGTTCAGCATAGGTTTGCTTGCGCGGGTCGCCTTCAAGTTCTAATAGCTCCCAGCCTCGAACAGCACCGATCACTTCGCGAAAATTCAATTTCGATGTGCGGTAGCGGTTAACTAAAGAATTTACCGCTTCATCATAGCTTTGCTCAGACTCGGGCATATTGTCGATAAGATCAATAAAGGCATTGAGCGCATCAACCGTCTTGTCGGTCTGCGTTCCGATGACACCCAGCATTAGGTTTTCCGCATTGGCGCGTCTGCCTTGAGAATAACTTGCACCAGCTGAGTAGGCCAACGCTCTAGCCTCTCGTAGTTCCTGAAAAACGACGCTGGACATACCGCTGCCGAAGTAGCTGTTATATATCGAAGCCATAGTTGACTTTGATCGGTCATACTCGTTTTCTGGAAACTCGATTCGAACCTGCGCTTGAGCAGATTTTTGATCTACTACATACACTTCGTTCGCCGTAAATTCTCTTGCAGTACGAAAGCGATAGGCTGGCGTTTCTTTCAGCTCACCTTCCAATACATATTCACGTCTCAGAGCAGCAACCACGTCCTCTATCGGCATTGAGCCGGTGTAAGCTAGGGTCTGTTTATAACCCAGAAGGCTGGCAGGTAAGGAGACTAACTCTTCAACTGTTGTCGCTTGAATCTCTGCTGAGGTGAGTGCTTCCAGCATTGGAGATTCGTCGCCGTAGCGGTTATACATGTACAAGGCTTGAGCAATCGCTGGCGGCGAGCTTTTACGGTCTTGTCGTGCCTTGAGCATTATGCCTTTAAGGTCGTCTAATG
>JBLHVT010000132.1:0-7729 GCA_047628735.1 Glaciecola sp. | reverse complement strand
ATTTCCGACTAAATTTCCGACTAAATTTCCGACTAAATAAACGGCTATCGTGGTTCAACTACAAGCTAATCACGCGCCCTTTACTAACAACTCTAAACAATATTAACCCAGTGCAAAGAACTGGCCGGCACTCCAAACACCAAGCTGGATTTCAGTTTTACCATTAGCCTTGGTCTCACGCTCGATGGCCAACTCCACTAATCTGTAATACACCGCACGACTGATCAAGCCCGTTAAGCCTGACCGCACGTGTGCCGTAGGATGGGGCTGTCCGTCTGCACTAGCTGTATTGAGTGCTAGAGGGTGATCGAGATTTACCTCAAAGCGCTCATCAGTACTGGTGGTGAATTCGATCAGTTGATCTGCCCCTACTCCAGACACTTCCATTTCAGTGATTAGAAAAGGACGGTCTTCGACCTTAATGCCTACTTTTTCAGCCGGAGTTACCAGAAAATAGTCGCTGTCATTTTCTAATTTTAGAATCGAGGCAAACAGTTTAACCATCGCGGGTCGGCGAATGGGCTTGCCCTCGTGAAACCACACCCCATCCTTGCTGATAAGCATGTCTATGTCACCGCAAAAAGGAGGATCCCATAGGTCAACAGGTGCTGGCCCCTTGCCTTTAATCTCGCGAACAAAGGCAAATGGATCGACGGTTGCGGCCGTGTCTTTAGGTGGAATAGTTATAGTACTGTCCTGCTATCAAATGCCATTATTAGAAAGTTGCTACCAAACTAGCAATCAGAGTTTGAAGCTGCGGCAGATAAACTGATTCAGGGGAGTTACTTGAGGACGACAACAAATCACTACTCAAGTGCAGTTTAATGACATCAATAACACAGCCCAACGCTACATAATCAATCATAAGCTGCACTAGCTTCAGGTCCAAGTCAATTTTTGGAGTATTTTGAGAGGTCGTTTTATAACTGAGTTGTGATACCTACTCAGCCCTGACGCAAGCCCTGCCACCCTATTCAATGATACTACAAAGCAAGAAACAGTGTGCCGCCAGAGAATCTGCCTTGATAATGGCTTGCTGAAAAGATTAAGACAACAGTCCGATCTGACTTTGACGAAAATTTTTTGAGATGGCTAACGCCGGCACCACGAATAAAACATCAGAGTTTGTTGAATTCAATTTCGTTAACATGCTATTTCGAGCATTATAAAACTGCGAATCACCGCTAAGTACCAAGCGACTAGTCGGTAAGTTAGAGCTATGACTGAGCCAATTATTCTCCATCGCTACACCGCTTCTTGATATCACTATTTCACTTATTGAGGTGTAAGCGCCAAGGCTTGCTCGCGTCAGCGTGCCTAAAACAAACAAACGGATTTTCATAAAATACCTATTCAAAATAACTGGCTCGAATGTGGTTTTACCCGCTAATTAAAGCAAAAGCCAAATTTGGATCGAGCTTAAAGTCAAACCAATTTGCAATGTACACTTAAATTAAAAAGTATAGGTCAGGGTCAAAAAAAACTGTGTTAAAAAGACAATAGAAAATTTTCTAAACAACAGGTAATTAGTCGATTACTTGTCAAAATAGTGACCATAGCTAGTTATGAGATCTGCTTTCTAGGCAGGAAAGCAGACATTTCAAAGCGGTTTAACTAACAATAATTCAACTTGCTCAAAGTCTCACAAGGAAGTCAAAACATACTCGAATTTCCGTTAAAGGATGATTGACATGCCACAGAAAGTGGCAACGGTTGCGTCTCCTTAATCAACCACCGGTTAAGTTTTGCAAGCCAATGAAAAAAGCGCCCCAGAATTGGAAATGCACTAGGCTAGGGATTATAGGCGGGCCAGTGATACACTGAGCTAGTTCAATTACTCACGGTTTATCATTGCGTCTGCCTTTTAATGCCTGATTCTATTCCCCAAACCGCATTCGCGGCTCTACTGAAATCCAACACTCCTCTTCTTGATGTGCGCGCACCTATCGAGTATTCCAGAGGCTCGTTCCCTAACGCCACCAATATTGCACTATTGAATGACAATGCAAGGGAGCAAGTGGGCACGACGTACAAACAGCAAGGTGCAGACGCGGCGCTTGAACTTGGTCACAAACTTATCCACGCAGAGGTTAAAGCCGACCTGCTAAGGCAATGGCAGCTGCATCTTGAGGCCTACCCGAGCACCGTGCTCTATTGCTATCGAGGCGGGCAGCGATCGAATATTGTTCAACAATGGCTGGCTGCAGCTGGCTATGACGTACCCCTTATCGAAGGAGGGTTTAAAGCCTTACGGCGTTTTTTAATCGATACGCTGGAAAAGATTTCGTTAACCGACAGCTTTATTATCGCCGGCGGAAAAACTGGCTCCGGCAAAACTCATCTCATCAACGGACTCAATGCCAGTGTAGACCTTGAAGGGCGAGCCAATCACCGCGGCTCAGCCTTTGGTCGCCGAATCACTGCGCAGCCTGCTCAAATAGATTTTGAAAACAGCTTGGCAATTGATTTTATTAAGTTGCCTAGCGATAGTTTAAACCGAATATTTATTGAGGATGAAAGCCATTCTATCGGCTCTATACACCTGCCTCCCAACTTTTATGCAGCGATGAAAGTCTCTCCCCTAGCAATTATAGAAGCCTCTGTTTCATCCCGAACCGCAGTCATCTTTAACGACTATATTCATAGTAATTATCTCGATTTCGTTGCCGTTCACGGCGAAGAAGGTTTGCAATTGTTCAGTGAATCACTAATGGCGAATTTAGATAAGATCCGGCGACGCTTGGGCGATGATCTATACAGTCAAATTCGAGACATAATGCGCAGCGCACTGCGCGCTCAATCTGCCAGCGGTGATAGCTCGGAGCACAAAGATTGGATAAAATTACTGCTAATCAATTACTACGACCCTATGTACGACTACCAGCTTGCAAAGAAATCAGACCGCATCGTCTTCCGCGGCAACCCAGATGAGTTTGTCAGCTGGGCCAACAGTATCAACCCTGAGGTACGCTAGTGGCTATTTCACGGTTTGACTTAAAGTCGCTAGAGGGCGCGCTTGCTCGCAGCGCTACCATTATTGTGCCAAGCCTACGTATCAAGGACGCCATACTTGCTGAAGTTCATAACAAACATAGCCGTAAGGCTTATAGAGCCCCTAGTGTCTTCCCCATCGATGTGTGGATTAAAAACCTGTGGAGCTTAAGAGGAGTAGCAGGCAATTCTCCTTGCTGTGATTGGCAGCTAATGAGTGGATCTCAGGAGCTTTTCCTTTGGACTCAAATCATTGAAGAAAGCGGCAGCGCAATCCCTTTACTAAATCCGCAAGAAACAGCCGCACAGGTTAGTCAAAGCTATCAAGACATTCAACAATGGGCTCTTTGGGACTCACTCCTTGACGGTGGTGCGCATTACCAATCCAACCTAGACGTAGCCACTTTCATAGAATGGGCCAAAACCTATCAAGCGGTTTGCGCTGATAGGCAGCTAATAGGTTTGGTCGACTGCACACGAAAACTTATAGAGACGTTCGAGGATGCTGACGATTCTTACTTGCCCGAAGAAATAGCATTGAGCAATTTTGATGATCCACCGCCTTTGTATGCCAGGCTGTTTACTGCATTAGCTAGCGTGACTCACGTCGCCAGCGAAAGCCCGGCAACAAGCTCGCGAAATCTGCCAGCAACACGCTATGTTTTTACCGACCGAGATCAAGAAATCAAAAACTGCGCTCAATGGGCTTTAAGTCTATGTGAGACAGAACCCAGCGCACACATCGGCGTAATAATGCCATCGGCAGCGCCTGATAAGGGCGCAGTCATACGCTGCTTCGAAGACATTTTTAAGCGTGAAAGCGCAATTGCTCCGGTAGATAGAGAAGCACTATTTAACAACACAGGTGACTCGGTGCCGTTGACAAATTTCGGAATGATTCACGATGCGCTGTTACTCTTGTCACTGCTTGCCGCAGATCAAGACAGCAATGAGATCTGTCGCCTTCTTCAAAGTCCTTTCGTTATGCCGCACGGGCAGGAAACCGAATCTTTATTACACGCTCAAACAATAATGCGGCGAAATTTTTCGTCGCGCTGCAGTGCCGCAGAAATATCTGAAATTCTTGGAAACACCAAACTTAGCTCCTCCAGCCCTCAATTTGCACATAGCTTACTAAAATCTAAAACTCGATTAAGGTCGATGCCTAGTGCAGCCACGCCAAGACAATGGAGCCAGTTTTTTACCGAGACACTTGAGCAATTCCAGTGGCCTGGCCTGCATCAGTCTGATAATGAGAAAAAACTGCTGACGCTATGGCAAGAAGGCTTAACTTTGTTCTCTGAATCGTCGGCCAGCTTGGGGCGTCTAAACCACAGAGGGGCTCTTAAGAGGTTTCGCAACCTCTTGTCAAATCTGTCGCCAAGACCTGGATTCTCATCAAAGCGCCAGCTGTCTTTTTATACTGTGAGTGAATCTATTGGCCTGCGATTTGACCACGCTTGGCTATTAGGTTTTGATGACCAAAGCTGGCCGCCGCCTGCTTCTCCATCACCTTTTTTACCCTATGAATTACAGCGCGAACACCAGATGCCGGCGAGCCATGGAGAGAATCAGTTTGCCATGGCACAGCAAAGCTTTAATGCTCTGATCGCCTGCGTCCAGCGAGATTTAATTTACAGCCATTTCGAAACTGACAGTGACCAGCAGCTAAGAGCGAGTAGTTTCATAAAAAGCACCCCCGCCACCGCGGCTAATGCCGCCGATACTTGGCCCCTCAATCTTTATAGTAAAAGCCATAAGTCACACAAACAAATTTCAATTACGAGTGATATCGCCGCACCAGTCCTGGCAGCCAACGCTAAAGTTAGGGGTGGGGTAAGCGTGTTAAGCAATCAATCCAGCTGCCCTTTTCGAGGCTTTGCCAAACACCGCTTAAATGCTAATACTTTGCAAGAGTTCAACAGCGGCTTAAGCAGCATGGCAAGAGGCACCGCTGTACACATAGCGATGGAAATATTTTATTCACAAATTCAAAACACCAGTGATCTGACTACCCTTCCCGCACCAGAACTTAAAATGCGGATTGAGTCTGCAAGCCACGAAGCCGTTGCTTATCTCAATCGCAATTTTCGCCGTGTAATGACGCCCAAGTTTTCAGAAATTGAACAAACAAGATTAGAAGTCTTGCTCTCATTTTTTGTCCAACTTGATGTAAAAAGGCAAGATTTCAGCCTTGTATCCCAAGAAAAAAGCTATCAATGGCAGCATGGGAATTTGCATCTTACTTTGAAAATGGACCGCGTCGATCGACTTAGCGATGACAGCTTAGCATTAATTGACTACAAGACCGGAAAGCGCGCTGCAACTCGTCAGTCCTGGTTACAAGAGCGCCCTGAGGACATGCAGCTGCCTCTGTACTTTGTTGTGGCTAGCGAATCTGAAGAAATGCCAATCGGTGCGCTTTCCATTGCTCACGTTAATATTGAAAAAATGGAATTCACCGGTCTTGCCGGCACGAACAGTTTTGGCCATTTACTGAAGCCGGTAAATGATGACGATAAAATCGAATACACTTGGGAAGAGCTCGGCGCCCTATGGAAAAAGCGTATATCGCTGCTCGCTGACGAATTCATTGACAGCAAAGCCAATGTAAACCCAGTTAACGATCAAAAAACTTGTCTCTATTGTGGCTTACAGTCTTTGTGTCGAGTGCAAGAGCTGCGCGAATCTATCTCACATGGCCGAACTACTGTGAAAGATTTGACATGAGTTCTTCTAACTCTTCCACCTTAGCTGATTCCTCTGCAAGAGAGCAGGCTCTGAACATTAACCATTCGTGCATCGTTCAGGCTCCAGCGGGATCAGGTAAAACCGAATTACTTACTCTGAGATATCTGTCCCTCTTAAGCGTATCGAAACAGCCTGAGGAAGTATTGGCCATCACATTCACTCGCAAGGCCGCAAGTGAAATGCGGGACCGTATTTTATCAACCCTAGCATGGGCAGTGGAAATTGAAGCCACAGGAGTTGTCCCCGAAAAAGATTTTGAAAAACAACGTCTAGGCATAGCACGCAACGTAATCAACCATGATAAAGAATGCAACTGGAACCTGTTGAAGAATCCTTCGCGGCTTCGAGTTCAAACAATCGATAGTTTTTGTTTCTACCTCGCCAATCAAATGCCAGTTCTCTCGGGGGTTGGCGGCAACCCTGTACTTAGTGAAGATGTCGACCATATTTATCACCATGCCATCCATAATACCCTCTCCATGCTGGACAAAGGTGTCGAGCTAAGTGACGACATTGCGCTGCTGTTACAACATCTCGATAACAATACCAACAGGGTAGAGAAACTTCTCGCCGACCTGCTAAATAAAAGAGACCAGTGGGTGTCGCACGTTCTTTTCATCAAGCAATCAGGGCAAGATGCGCAGGACTATCTGCTGGAAAGTTTGCAAGACTTAGTTGCCGAAACCCTAGAAACTGCAACCCACAATCTAATCCCAAGCGCGAGCAAAGTTACCACACTGCTGCGATTTGCAGCCCACAATCGACGCGCCGAAGGCGCTTTGTGGGAGAACATAGAAATGCTAACTACTTTGCCAGATGGCACGGCCTGCGACTTGCCCATTTGGAAAATTCTCGCCGATCTGTTTCTAACCAAGGAAGGAAAATGGCGTGCACGAATTGATAAGCGCCAAGGGTTTCCAGCAGGCGATAAATCCGATAAAGAGTTCGACAGTCTTTGCAAACAACGTAAGCAAGAGTTCAATGAGCTAAGCGCAAGCTTAAAAGAACAGGCCGGCTTAACCGAGACTTTAGATTACATTCGCCGGTTGCCTGACCCCGACTCGGAAAGCAAGCAATGGGCTTTTTTATCCGCGTTAACGCGGGTCCTTATCCACATGAGCGGCGAACTCCTGCTCTCATTCAGCCAGTTCGGCATGATGGATTATGCCCAAGCAGGTGCAGCGGCCAGAAACTCTCTAGGCAGCGAAGAAAACCCAACCGATCTCGCCATGTCCCTTGATCATGCCATACAACATATTTTGGTTGATGAGTTCCAAGACACTTCCCAGCTTCAGTTGGAAATTCTTCAACAGCTAACCGCAGGGTGGCAACCTGGAGACAATAGAAGCCTATTTTTAGTTGGCGATGCAATGCAATCTTGCTATGGATTTCGCAACGCCAATGTAGGGATCTATCTCAATGTTCGTGAACATGGTATCGGGGAAATTCAATTAAACTCATTGACGCTGCAAACCAATTTTAGATCTCAAGAAAAAATTGTTACGTGGGTTAATCAGGTGTTCTCTCAGGCATTTCCCCCTGAACCCAACAGCTCTCGAGGCGCTGTGCCATATTCAGTCTCCGTGCCGGTAAATAAAGCGGAGCCTATATTTGGAGTCTCTGCACAGGTAATTCAACATCAAAGTGATGACAAGTTAGTCGCGCAGCAAGCAGAAGCAAATGCGGTTATCTACGAAATTAAATCGATCCAACTTGACGACCCCAAGGCCAGCATTGCGATTTTAGTTAGGAGCAGATCTCATCTAGCTAAAATCATACCTTTGTTGAAGGAATATCAAATTCCATGGCTAGCCACCGATATTGATCGGCTGGGCACCTTGCCAGTTATTGAGGATTTATTGAGCTTAACCAAAGCGCTTTTGAATCTAGCAGACCGAGTGGCATGGTTATCTGTTCTACGAGCTCCGTGGTGTGGACTCACAAGCGGTGATTTGTTTGCCATAACTGAGCACGTTGAAAATAACAG
>JBLHVT010000131.1:0-7736 GCA_047628735.1 Glaciecola sp. | reverse complement strand
TTTTTTTCATTGGCTCTACCCTGTTTTTCGCGAGCTTTAGCGCATTGCTTTTATCAAGCTCAAGTTACTCAAAAGCTCACAACAAATCATTGCTACCATCGAAGAATGCGAGATGGACAATCGCACGGCCAGAGTTTCCTCCCAGCGATTAAATGAAAAGCGTATTCGTTATAAGTCCTTAATCGAGATGATGGCTGACGGCTTGATCACGAGAAACAGCAAAGGCAACATCGGGTCAATGAATTCTGCTGCGGGGAAACTGCTTGGTTATAAAGAGAACGAACTGATTGATGTTGAAATTTCAACCATCATTACTGATCCAAACTACCTGTCGACAGAAGATTATCTGAATGGATTCATTGACGACGAAAAAGGTGGCACGCCAAATCAAGAGATCGAGGTGATAATCAAGAACTCAGAAAAAATTCCAATCCAGTTTATTGTGAGAAAAATGTTAGCTCAAACGCTATGACTCTATATAGGTGCACTAAGCGATATCTCCAAGATCAAATCTAAGCAAATGGAACTACTCTCATTAAACGATGAGCTTAGTAGAACTAATGAACGCCTAAAAAACCGCGATTACCGACTCACTGACTTCGCTATTTAGTCGCCGTCATTTTGATTCAGCCCTAATCAAAGAGATACAACTGGGCACTAGGCAGCGCACATCAATTTCCATGTTAATAGTCGATAACGATCTCTGCACACGGTTTAATGATCTTTACGGACACACCGATGGAGACGAATGCATGAAAAAAGTTTCTTCTTACATTAGCAAAGTGTTTAACCGCAGCGGCGATTTACCTGCCCGCTATGGCGGTGAAGAATTCACAGCTATTCTGCCAAGCTATGATGGAACAGAGTTACTGGACACAGCTAAAACTCCCAGACGAGAAATAGTTGAGCTAGGTATACCCGGCAGAGACTCTAATGCAGAGAAAACTCTCACTGTGAGTATCGGCGCAATCACTTACAAACTAGGTACCAACGATGTCGTTGTGCCCAAGCCAAAAGAGCTAGTCAGCGAAGCTGACAAGCTCTTTATTGCGCAAAAGTTAAATGTCGAAATCAAGTAGTTTTTGCGGGGCAGTATTAATCATTAGTGGTGCCCAAGATGACTGCCCAATTTTACGGCCAGTTCATGTTGCGCTAAATGCCGCCATTGTAAGATCCTCACTTCTTGAGGCTATTCTCACGTCTTGGCGTTGATTGTTTTTTCCCAAGGTGCCCGCGGCGTAACAGTGCACAGGCTACAGACTTAAGCGAGATGCATTGGTCGTCCAAATTTACTGACGGTTCGAGTGCTCACATCTGAAAAATAGCGGCGTCGTAAGTCAGCACGTCCATGCGTTTGCCAAAGGGCCACCACATCATCGAAGTCTTCTTTAGGCAAGGAAATCTGCACGCTGCACGCTTAGTTATCCTGCCTCTATCTGTTTTGAGCTTTGAGCTTTTCAATACAGGCCTCCTATCACTTACAAGCAACTTCTTACCTCTTTTCCTCTTAGACGTTATACTTCGGAAAAAGCAACCGTAGAGAGGCCACAATGAGCATCATCTTATCCCGCCCAATATTCGCCGTCCTTTTATTCAGCCTTCTCACGACAGCAGTGCACGCTGCTGATTTCTCACGTTCAAGACCGGAACGACTAGGAATGTCCTCAGAACGTCTCGATCGTTTAGACAGCGTTCTTAAGTCCTACGTTGAGACAGAGCAGCTAGCAGGGCAAGTTATCCTGGTTCTGCGAAAAGGCAGAATCGCCTATTCCTCTGCCAACGGTATGCAGGATATTGAAGCCGGCATTGCTATGCAGGAAAATTCGATGTTTCGAATCGCCTCACAGACCAAAGCGATTGTGAGCACTGGCATTATGATTCTGCACGAGCGCGGCCAATTAGACATCAGCCATTCTTTAAGCCGTTACATACCGCAGTGGAGCGACATGCAGGTTGCCGTGGCGACAGAAGATGGCAGCTACACGCTGGAACCAGCCGAGCGCGATATCACGCTTCGTCATCTGCTAACCCATACCTCTGGCATCAGTTACGGCAGTGGCCCCGCACAAGAGCTGTGGGAAGCAGCAGGCTTTCAAGGATGGTATTTTGCCAATCGCGATGAACCGATAGCAGACTCTATTGCGAGAATGGGGTCTTTGCCTCTGGATGCTCACCCTGGCACAGCATGGATCTATGGCTACAATACGGACATACTCGGGGTAGTTATCGAAAAAGCTAGCGGTCTCAGCCTTGATGAGTTTTTGCGAACAGAAATTCTAGAACCGCTAGGCATGGTGGACACGCATTTCTATTTGCCTGAATCAAAACAGGGCCGCTTAAACACGGTCTATCGACCGCTATCAGGTGGCGGTATTGAAGCGATTCCTGCGACAGACGGAATGCGTAGCCAGGGCATGTATAACAACGGCCCGAGGGTCAGCTTTTCAGGTGGCGCAGGTTTGCTATCCACAGCCGCCGACTATGCCAAGTTCCTACAAATGACCTTGAATGGAGGAGAATTAGACGGTGAGCGTCTCTTGTCGCGCAAAACCATCGAGCTGATGACGGCTGACCATTTAAGTGACATTCAGTTTCGCCAAGGCTCAGGCTTTGGCCTAGGGTTTTCCGTTGTGACGGATTTAGGCACCCGCGGCTCATTGGGATCTGAAGGCGAATATGGCTGGGGCGGCGCTTATCACTCCACTTATTGGGTAGACCCGGTAGAAGAGCTCGTCGTGGTATATTTGACCCAGCTAATCCCAGCCGAAGGAATTGATGACTACAGCAAGCTTCGCAGTGGCATTTATCAAGCGATCATAGATTAAATTATGCACAATTCAGTAAAATTATCAGTACTAGACCAGTCCCCAGTTCGCGCTGACAGCGACCCTTACTGCGCATTGCAAGAAACCGTTAGACTCGCTCAACTTACCGACGAGCTTGGCTATTACCGCTATTGGGTGGCTGAACATCACGCCTCTGACGCCCTCGCCGGTTGTTCACCAGAGGTATTACTGGGCCGCCTTGGCGCAGAAACCAAAAAAATGCGCATTGGTTCTGGGGGCATCATGTTGCCCCATTACAGCCCTTATAAAGTGGCAGAAAACTTTAAACTACTGCAAACCTTATACCCCGACAGAGTCGACTTAGGAATAGGTAGAGCGCCAGGCACTGATTCATTCACTGCGGCGGCAATTCGCTATGGCTCCAGAGTTGGCCCTGAACATTTCCCCAATATGGTATTAGATTTACAAGCGCTGCTTAATGACACCGACCCGGTAACACCGGGCATGCAAAAGGCACGGGCGTACCCAAAAGTAGAAACTCCGCCAGAGCTGTGGATGCTCGGATCGAGCGAAGATAGCTGCGGTCTTGCAGCAAGCATGGGCCTGCCTTATAACTTCGCTTATTTTATAAACCCCAACATCAGACCCGATATTTTTGACCACTACCGCAGCCAATTTAGACCGGGGCCTAACTTAGACAAACCTCACAGCTGTCTATCCATATTTACTATATGCGCAGACACTGAAGAAGAAGCCTTGAGACTTTCGAGCAGCCGCGACCTCTGGTACATACGCTTACTTCGGGGCAGCCCCGGACCCTTTCCTAGCGTCGAAGAAGCGCTCAGCTACGATGATTATTCCCCGGGCGAGTTGCAAGCGATAGAGCAGTCTCGAGACAAGCGTGTAGTCGGTACACCGGAGCAAGTCACTAGCCATCTGAAAAGTTTAGTCGAGCGGTTTAAACTAGATGAGCTGATGCTAATTACTATCACCCACGACGTGGACGCACGCCGCCACAGCTACAAATTAATAGCCGACGCTTGGTAGGTTAAGCCGTTTATGCACTAATGATATTGCAAGCGGCACTGGCTTGAGAATCTTGTATCCCTCGCTAAAATAAGTGTTAGATAACTCAAAAATCGTAGGAGCACCGCAATGAAAACATTCAGCTTCTCTATCCTAATTAGCTTATTTACACTATTGTTCTCTCATTCAATTTTTGCCCAGCTAGCAAAACCCAACACCGCGGGTCTCGCCTTTGGCCATGTTCACTTGAACGTCAGTGACATTGAATACCATAAGCGCCTGTGGGTGGAACATTTTGGCGGCACTGTCATCGAAAAGGGCCCTCTTACTGCCATCAAACTGCCCAACCTATTTCTGATCCTTACTCAAACGGCTCCCACAATGGGATCACAAGCAACGGTGATGGATCACCTAGGCTTTAAGGTTAGAAACATAGACACGTTTTTCGAAAAGTGGCAGGTAGCCGGTTTTGAGGTCGACGAGGTATTTACTGGCGCGGAAAAACAGACCAACGCCTACATTACTTTACCTGATGGGCTTTATGTTGAACTGCAAGAGGACCAGGCGCTAGCCCAAGAAATATCCGGCTACCATCTTCACCTCTATTCACCTGACCATCACTCATTGTTGACTTGGTACACCGATCTGTTTGAATTGGAAATTAAACCTAGAGGCATAATCACCACTACAACAAATGTGCCCGGGTTAAATCTAAGTTTTGCAAAAACAGAAATAAAGAGAAATCCAACCAAGGGTTCCAGTATTGATCATATTGGCTTTGAAGTAGCAGACTTAGAAGACTTTATTGAAAAGCTAGAAGCAAAAGGTATCGTCCTGGATTCACCCTATCGGGACATCCCTGCGATTAAACTGAAGGTGGCTTTTTTTACTGACCCTGCTGGGACACTCATTGAACTTACTGAGGGCTTAAGCGACTATTAGCTTCGTGTCTTGCGAGGGTCTAAGCAATTTATCTAGCTAGGCAATCGGTGGCACGTTTGAGTGTCTGTATTTGGGCTTTGTGCCGAGAGCGTGACTATGACTACTGTATTTTTACTCTGCCCCCGAAACTAGACCCCGAAACTAGACCCCGAAACTAGACCCCGAAACTACAGCACTGTATTTTTACGCTGACGCCTTTACTTGTCTTCCAGCTAAAATTGGGTGTGCACTGCCGCTGTTTTATTCTAAGCTGCGTTAAATAAACTTCTCCTTAAACCGCTGCAATGTAGCAGACAGCTCTGCACCGATAGACTTATCAACATGATAGCCCTTAAAGTATTCGGTGTAATGATCGAGCTTAATCGCGGGGTTGGCTTCCTTCCACCGCTTGAACTCGGCGACGGCCTCTTCTTCCTGATTAGAATTCATCAATGCAATCACACGGCACATGCCGTCGTGTTCCGAAGCGGTATTTAGCAGAAGATCGGCGGTCAATGCATAATTGCGACGGCACAATTCTGAATAGCCTAAAAATGCGTGTGTCCAAACTGCGCCGTATAAATCGTTCGGGTACGTGTCCTGGAAATGCTTAATCAGCGCGATACCCTCTTCTTCTCGCCCGATCCTTGCATAGGCAACACCAGCGTGGGCCAAGGCAAATGGCGCGGCCAGAAAAATGTCTGGCTGGCGTGCTATGGACCTTTCATAAAGCTCTACTGATCGCTTCGGTGACGTCGCCCAGTGGGCGTCGATGACCATCCATAGCGCCTCAGCATTATCGTAACCGAGCTTTGCCGCTTTATCAGCTTCTCGCGCAGATTCATCCCGTTCCGCCTGAAAATCATCTGCCCAGCCAGATACTGAGCGCCAAGATAGAATCATGGCGAGTATCGCATGGGCAAGAGCATAGTTGGGATCGAACTCAGTTGCCTTTCGTGCATCCAGCATTCCTCGCTTGAGTGTCTCGGGTCGCCAATCGAACCCAACGCTCATGGCTCTGCGTGTAAGCTCCCAAGCCTGCAAATCATCGGGCTGCTGGCGCAGTGCACGAGCGCTTTCGACTCGAGAGATCACTCCACCTAGAGTGCCGACAACACCTTTGGCGATTTCGTCCTGAATAGCAAAAATATCCGCCGACCGGCGGTCGAATTTAAGTGACCACTTTTGCTCTTTTTCATGTATGTCGGTCAGTTCCGTGGACACCCGCAATTGGTCGCCACTGCGCCGAACGCTTCCAGTCAGGACATATCGACCGCCCAACTTACGCGCAATTTCAAAACCGTCATCATCAGGGTCTAGCCGTCGCGCGATTGCCTGCCGAGGTGCAACTTTCACATCTCGCACGAAAGTCAGCAAACTGGTGATGTCGTCTGTTAGCCCTTCTGCGGTTAGTAGTCCAACTTCGTCGCTCGCTCTGGCGCGAAATGGCAACACCACAATCATGGGCGCATTGCTCACAAGCTCGACTGTCTCGGTGCTCTGTGTTGGTTCTGGCACAGTCCCCTTGTCGGCGCGTATGCCATCAGGGCCTATCTCATAAGCCCAGGCCAATACCAAAGCAATAGGGAATCCTAGGATAAGTATGAGCACGATTGACTGAGTTACCCATTGCGGCGCTTCAAAAGTCGGAAGGATTACCGTAGCGATCTCTATTAGCATCCAAGCCACAACCGCGTAAGCCGCAGTCACCCTAAAGACTTTTCGTCGTTTTAACTCTTGGAACAGATCATTCATCAGATTCCGGACCTGGTTCTTATTTTTGATTAGTTGGGATTAGCTTGACCATGTGGACAACAATTCTAGTGTAAGCGTGTTTAAAGCATACAAGCACATGATTTTCGAGAGCCCAGCAGCCGGCTAGGTGAGTAACAAAGCATCGACACGCGCGCAGGAGACTATCAACTGTAGAATCAATTGGGCTCTCAGTTCTATTGCCTGCCCTATTGCCGATCCCACTACCAATTTAACTGCCGAAACCTGAGGTGCTAGGCGTTTGGCAATCAGCCAGTGGTGGGTTATTCTGCTATGACAATCTATTGCAATCCTTTCCAGGACAGCATCAACACTCTTCACAGCGAGTCAAAAAATGGCACTTCGCCCTCTTCCGATTCCAGTTAATCATCTGCCTTCTGCTTCAAACCTTGGCTCGCCAATTCATGATCCTCGACAGTTTTCTAGGCGCCACTTCATGAAACTCGCCGGTGCCGGTGCTGCTGCAGGTTCAATGATAAGTGCCGCCCCAGCTGCCGCGCAGAGCATGACTTCTAGCGAAAGAGCCCTGCTTCTTTTAGCCATAGATGTGGCAAGGGATGCAGGTGCTCACTATTCAGATGGCCGCGTTATTCGCACTCAATTCGAGGCAGTGGGCGCTAAAGAGCAACGTGTGTCTCGGGTTCAAAGCACCGATTCTTTTGGCATTAATATTCGAGTTTTGGTGGGAGGCTCCTGGGGCTTTTCAGCCACTCAAATTTTTACGCGCGAAGCTGTCACCAAAATGTCTCGAGAAGCGGTCGCCATCGCCACCGCAAGCAATGCCATTGCGCCCTCCACGGCAGTGCTGGCACCGGTTGACGTCTACCCTGATGCCAACTGGATAACCCCCCACTCGATCGACCCTTTCACGGTCTCCTTTGAAGACAAAGCAGCACTCCTGTTAAAAGCCAATGAGGAAGCCTTACGCGGCAATAATGTGCGCTTTGTAGCCAGCAATATCCTCTGTGTCAAAGAAGAACGATTGGTAGCCACCTCGGAAGGCTCTTTTATTGATCAAACCTTTTTCCGCATTAACCCTTCCATGAACATCACTGCCATATCTGATGATGGCAATGACTTTCAAACCCGGGGCGCAGTAGTCGAACCTGCCGGTCGCGGCTATGAATATATTTTGGGATTAGATTTGGTGGGCAACGCGCCAAAATGGGCAGAAGAAGCGGCACTAAAATTAGAGGCTCCTTCTGTGGAGCCAGGAAAATGGGATTTGAT
>JBLHVT010000130.1:0-7877 GCA_047628735.1 Glaciecola sp. | reverse complement strand
CTTCGATGCTAAAGGCCGGCCTATGGGAATGCAAATAATGGGGCGCTATGGGGATGATAAGAAAGTGCTTGAGTTTGCGCTGGCCTATGAGAACGTCACCGATCATTTGAGTGTGCGACCGACATTAGTTAGGGTGTAAAGTTAGGGTGTGAAATCAGGGCGCAAAATTATCGTTTGGAAGAAGATGACTCAACCTCAACCTCAACCTCAACCTCAACCGAGATGCTGGCGGTGCTTAGTGAGAGAAGTAGAGGGCCTAAGAACAATGAAAGCGCCACAGTGGTGACTGAAGCAGTTCCTGAACCGAAGCGACAGTTGCCACGGCAGTGTACCTATCTCGAAGATTAGAAAGTGAACTCGCCTGCTACCCCATTAACCGATACGGAATAACTGCCCGACGCTAAGCCCGAAATATCTAGCACAATAGACGTTTCAAAAGGGTCGATCACAGCGATACAAGTCTCTGCTATGCCTAGTTTACTCTCCGCTAGTGCAATCGTGAAACTGCTACTTTCGACAAACACCGCCGGCTCTAAAAGTTTTGTACAAGGCACAGACTTATTTCCTGTAACCACCACAGTTACTTGAACTGGCAGTGATTCCATTACAACGACAGCTATAGATTCCACATAGACTAAGCTTCTTGAGTCGGCCGCTACTAATGCGAAGCCACCACTGTTATCTGCTTGAAGTTTGACGTCTGCAAAGTAATCAACGCCATCTGTCTTCATTACAGCCGCGTGAGGTATCGTTAGAATGCCCTCTTTATATAATGCTGTTTGCGCCAGCCCGTTTTCTAAAAACAAGAGAAACAGGGAAGCAACTGAGAGTAGAAAGGAAAATAACTTCTTCATGTTGGGCCTCTTTAGGACTACATCTATTGTTAGGATAAATTGCATTCATTGTTAGAATAAAATGTACGCAGGCGCTAAAAATAATGCTGCATTCTCTCGCTCTGCTTATGGGTGCTATTGTGTCTGAAAAAGCGGTTTCTTACCTGTGATTGTAGTCACACTAAGAGATAATCTATCTTCTCTATGATAAATTGCGCGGCTTAATAACGGCTGAACAACCAAATTTTCTTAACACAGGAAACCCTATGGACTACCTACCAGCAGTAGAAATTGAAACTCCACCTGGCTGTGAAATTAATGCCGCTGTAATTTGGCTGCATGGTCTTGGCGCTGACGGCAATGACTTTGCCCCAATTGTGCCTCAGCTGGAGCTTGCAGAAGGGCTAGGAATCCGTTTCATTTTTCCACATGCGCCTTCAATTCCGGTCACCATCAATAACGGCTATGTTATGCCAGCGTGGTACGACATTAAGCAAATGGACGTAGAGCGCCATTTAGATACCGAGCAACTTGAACAGTCTGCATCATGGGTACATGATCTGATCGGCCGGGAAGTAGAACGAGGAATTCCTGCTACTCGAATTATTATTGCTGGGTTTTCTCAAGGGGGTGCGGTGAGCTACGAAGCTGCTTTGAGTTATGGTGAGCCTCTGGCTGGCATAATGGCACTCTCTACTTATTTCCCAACGCAGCAGACGGTAAAAATAGACCCGGTTCAACAAGCCATTCCTATACTGATATGCCATGGCAGCCAAGACCCGGTTGTTGTTGAATCTCTAGGCTTGAAGGCTAAAGAAGCGCTTGAAGCCCGTGATTTTCTTCCTGAATATCGTACCTACCCGATGCAGCATGCTGTTTGCCCGCAGGAGATTGCGGATATCGCGATCTGGATTGGGAAAGTGCTAGGATAAAATTATTGTTGACCTTAGACCTGACTCTAAGGTTACACTGTCTCCTAGTGAGAAAAGCTGAAAATCAATCTGTTTTTCACCATTATGGAGATTGTCATCATGCTAAAAATCAGTGAGCTGGCCGCGAAAACCGGATTGTCTGCCCATACCCTGCGCTATTATGAAAAGACCGGTCTTATTAGCGCGTCTGACCGGAGTGAAGCGGGCTATCGTTACTATAATGACGCTGACATCAGGCGTGCGGAGTTCGTAAAGACTGCTCGTAATATTGGGTTTTCTTTGGAAGATATTGGACAGTTATTATCTGTAAGAGTTGATAAAACTAGCCACAGTTGCCAGGACGTCACTGATATCACCCGTCACAAGCTTGATGAGGTGAATGCAAAAATTGTCGAATTAGAGTCCATGCAGGGCACCTTACAAATCTTGCTTGATAGCTGCTGTGGGGGGCCAGAAAACGCTACTCACTGCTCAATTATGGATGCACTAGAAGAAGGCGAAGTCAGAGCCGCGGGAGAAAGCTAATGTTGAATTTATTAGATAGTTTTTGGAGTTTAGTGATCGAAAGTGCGCCGTGGCTGCTGCTGGGTTACTTTCTGGCCGGAGTCATTAAGCAGCTGCTGCCGACGAGTCTTGTTGAGAGCCAGCTTTCATCTCCGGGTATCGTTTCAATAGTAAAAGCCGCCTTAATCGGCGCACCGTTACCACTGTGTTCTTGCGGAGTTATACCTACTGCGCTTGCCGTACGAAAGGCAGGTGCATCAAAAGGAGCCACATCCGCTTTTTTAGTTGCGACGCCAGAAACAGGAATCGATTCGATTTCATTTTCCTACGCTGTTCTAGGCCCGGTATTCGCAATTGCTCGGCCTATTTCTGCGCTTGTTAGTGCGATAGTCGCTGGAGTTATGGTGTCAGCAGTGGATAAAGATGAAAGCCCAATTGAGCCGGAATCCTTAGAAAGTAGCTGCTGTGGTAGCAAGCAAGTCCCAGCTGAGGCCGAACTTAGTTTCGCCGAAAAACTGATCGCTTCGGTTAAGTATGGCTATGGCAGAATGATTTCAGACACCGCAAAATGGTTGATTATTGGTCTTGTAGGCGCGGCAGTTGTTACTACTTTCGTACCTCAGTCTTTTTTCTTGCAATGGGGTGACGGGCTGATGGCAATGATCGTCATGGTGATTGTTGGCTTGCCGATGTACATCTGTGCAACCGCTTCCACCCCGGTAGCCGCGGGCTTATTGTTTGCTGGCATTTCGCCGGGAGCCGCCTTGGTGTTTATGCTAACCGGCCCCGCAACCAATATTGCCACCATGGGTGTTATCAAAGATCAGCTGGGGGTTAAAGCGCTAGTGGCTTACCTAATTTCTGTAATCGCAACCGCTATTATTTGCGGCCTGTTGTTGAACCTCGCCTATCAGCAGTTTGGCTGGAGCTTGCAGCTAAACATCATGGACCACGGCGAAACTATTCCTTTGTGGCGACACATTGCAGCGATAGCACTGGCAGCTTTGGTGCTGCGGGTCTACGTTCAGCCTTTGTTTGAGAGATTCAAAAAGGAGCCGCCCGCAAACGCCGCTGACGCCGCGACTACTAGCCAGCCAGGCTAGAGCGGTGAATGCGGTGATTGCTATCCAGCTCTAAAACAACATCGGCTCTGTTAGGTAGCGACGCTAAGCAATGTCGGGTTAGGCGCTCAAATTGCTGGATAAAGCGTTTGAGTTCGGCCTCATTCATGAGGCCTACCCCTGTTTTACATTTCTCTTTTAGTTTCTGTTCCTGGAGCGCTCGCCATTCATAGACTTGCTCAAAGCTCGGCGCTTTCAACAAAATTAACTGATTGAGCTGTGAAAACAGGGTCTGGTATTCAGTCGCCAGCTTGTCATTAATATATTGCCGCCAAGTGCCTGACTTATCTTCATCTGCCTCAAGAGAATTAATCGGCTTATCTAAGGCAGCTGAATCCTCAGGCCTAGCGCCAACAAACCAGCCTTCTAATATTACTAAATTCACAGGGCCAGACACACCAGCCCACTCATCAGTCGCCACCGGCTCGTCACTTGCCTTATCGAACTGGGGCAAAGCGAGGGTTTCTATTGCGGATAGGGTGCGCAGCGTATTCAGGGTATTTATGGCAAACGCGACATCATGAGTCCCCGGCACGCCCCGGCTTTTAAGCAGAGGATGAATTTCATTGGCGAGGTTCTGCCTTGTCTCTCGAGAATAGTAAAAGTCATCGATAGAAAGGTTCACTACCGACAATCCGTCGGCTTGAAGCCACGCTTGAAGAAGCTTTGCTAGTGTCGATTTGCCGGTCCCTTGCGCGCCGTTGATGCCAACTATCTGCAAAGTGCCTGGCTGTGACCTGGTAGCATTGAGTAGTCTATCCTTTAAGGGAAGAAACCATTTCTGGGCGTCTTCTTCATAGCTCTGAGGAAGGCGCTCATCTCGAATGAACTGTTGAATAAGTTGTGGATAATTTGTGTTTGAACTCATGATAACTCTGATTTTTTTTACTAAGTGCTGTGGTAGTTAAGTTTAACTGAATTTCCACCAGTTATATGTCGGTTTTTAGAATGTATAGCATGTGCGTTTAAGGTTTCTTTGGTAGCATAAACACTCGGGCAAACTTAACTACCCCTACTCAATCAGCCAAAAGGCAGTTGCCCTGACTTGATGTTTTGCATATTTTTATTAGCATTATTGTCTTCACTTTAGAAAAATTAACAAAAAATTAGTGTCTCAAACTAGGCCTTCAACTATGTCTCAAGCTAAACCCTCATCGCTATTACCAGAGCGTCCGTTAGTCATATCGCCAACCTTGGCGGCGACTATTGGGTTGGAGGAAGCGGTTATGTTGCAGTCTTTGGCAGAGGTCATCAGCCACCGGCCAGATTTAAGGCGCCACGCTTCATCTTTGCAATGGGCGCAATTGAGCGCGGCAGATATGTTGGTACTATTTCCGTTTTGGGCAGTAATTGACATTCGTCGGGTTCAGTTAAGTCTGCAAAACCTTGGCTTGATCGTTCTTGAAGCTATTCCCGAATCAGAATCTGGTTTTTACATTGCCATCGATGATTCGAGTGCGCAAACCAGCCAAGCTAGCCCTAGTGTTCAGCCTAAAGAATCTATTTCGCCGCTAGGCGCGGCGCCCCATAAGCCACAGGCTGCCATTAAGCCTGGCAGTGCTACTCTTATTGCTTCAAATTGGCAGCCTGGGGAAACTTGGTTACAGCAGTGCCGCCAGCACAATATCCCCGATAAGTTTATTCATACACTGGTGCCAGAGTTTATTGGTTACTGGCGAGATCGCGGCCAGGCGCGTTTCTCATGGGGGAATGCATTTTATAAACATGTATTAAAAGAATGGCGCAACGAACAGACTAGAGTAGGCAAGTACGAGCTTTCTACGCAGATGTCGGAGAGTTGGCGGCCGAGTCAGGATGCCATTGAGATACTCGAAAATTCAGGAGTCAGTGGCGGCTTTCTTGAAGACGCGATTCCGGAATTCGTTCTGTATTGGCGCGAACGGGGTATGGTACATGGCGCATGGAACACAAAATTTATTGAGCATATACGCCGGCAGTGGGCGAAGTTTTCAGCCTCATTTGGCCTAGACGACACACCAAAACTAATTCCCGGCGATTGGCAGCCTAGTGCTGATTGCTTCGAGGTCTTGGCTTTGGCAGAAATAGACGATGACTATGCTCGCAGTAGAGTACCGGAATTTGTTTTGTACTGGCGAGACAGCCAGCAAGTTAAATCTTCCTGGAACACCGTTTTCTTGCAGTTTATCAAGCAAGACTGGGCCAGGCGTTTGCAGAATCAATCAACAGAAGAGTCCTATGGAGAAAATAAATCCTTTGCTGGATCGAGCCAACAAAGAATTAAAGAAAAGTTCCAAAAAATCGCAGACAGAAGCTGGGCAGACTAACTTACCTGTAAAGGGAAACGCTGCAGGCGGATCCATGCACAGGGCGCACTCAGAAAAAATCCGCGAGCCGGGACCAGACTATAATAACCAAGCTGAGCTCGACCACGTAGGCGCCATTAGCAAAGTGTTCGGGGAATTTGAATTCGCTTACCACAATCAATTTCACAAGGCCTTCGCCGCGCCAGCGAGCTTGGTGATTGCAAAAAAATACTGGCTCAGCAGTTTAGAAGATTATTCACCACAGCAAATTGTGCATGCAGCCAAACGCGTTATAAGCACTCAAGAATTCTTACCGTCTATTGCCGCGTTCATCCGCGCCTGCGAAGAAGGGTTAGATTTGTTTGGCTTGCCCTCGACTCATCAAGCCTATCTCGAGGCCTGTCGCGCGCCTTCACCAAAAGTTGATTTTTTGTGGAGTCATGAAGCGGTCTATCTGGCTGGCAAATCATCTGGCTGGTTTGTGCTTGCCAATCAGTCCGAAGCAACCGCATTGCCGCTGTTCACCTACCACTACGAACTGCTTTGCAAGCGAGTTCTGCATGGCGAAGAGCTTACCATCAAACATCCAACACCTATCCCAAAGAAAGTCTCAAGGCAGCTATCAGCCGCTGAGAAAAAAGAGAAGATCGCCAAGCTCAAAGAGGAGCTTGGACTTTAGGCGATGTATTTTTAGACAATAAATTATTAAAGTGACTTACCACTTTATGGAGTAAAAATGACAGTCCCAATTCAAGGCTTCTGTGACCCACGCTTTGAGCCTGTTAAAAAAGCATTTGAAAAGAACTTCCTTGAACACGATGAGATCGGCGCATCGGTGGCGATCACTCTTAAAGGAGAATTTGTTGTCGACCTTTGGGGAGGCCATTTAGACGCTGACCGCACTCGACCATGGCATGAAGATACCCTTGTAAATGTTTGGTCGAGTACGAAGACAATGGCCGCCATGTCATTACTTCTGCTTGCTGACAGGGGAGAAGTTGACCTGCACGCCCCAGCTGCAAAATACTGGCCGGAGTTTTCCCAGAACGGGAAAAAAGACATTGAAGTACGATATTTTTTAAGCCACACCTCTGGCCTGTCTGGCATGGAGGAACCTGTTATAGGTGATGCTCTTTATGATTGGGAATGGATGACGTCGGCATTGGCGCGGCAGGCGCCGTGGTGGGAGCCTGGCACTCAATCTGGCTATCACGCGTTAACACAAGGTCACCTTATCGGTGAAATTATTCGGCGGGTAACAGGGCAGTCGATCGGAAATTTTTTCCGCCAAGAAATTGCAGAAGTTGTAGGAGCTGATTTTCATATTGGTGCTGGGCAAGAGCTTGACGCGAGAATTAGCAACCTAATTCCTGCGCCACCGGTAACCTCTGCTCCTTCTGACAGCATCGCAGGGCGCACTTTTGCTAATCCACCTGTTGATGCCACCTTGCCACAGAAAAGGCAGTGGCGCGCCGCTGAGATACCGGCAGCCAATGGACAGGGCAATGCGCGCAGTATTGTTAGAGCTCAAACCGCAATGGCCAATGGCGGTGTCGCTTTTGGTAAAACGCTGCTGTCTGAAGCCGGCACAAAACGAATATTCGAACAACAATCCAAAGGACGGGATTTAGTATTAGGGGTGCCTATCGTTTTTGGCATGGGCTACGGACTAAATAATGACAAGGTGCCCATTAGCCCAAATAAAAATACCTGTTACTGGGGCGGCTGGGGCGGCTCCTCCGTAGTGATTGATCAAGACGCAGGGCTCTGTTTTTCGTATGTGATGAATCGAATGGAGTCAGGTTTGTTAGGCGACCCTAGAGGTGCTGCGCTGGCCGCTGCCATGTATGCTTCGCAGATTAAAGAATAGAGTGCAGATTAAGTTTCAATAACGGCAATAAAGGGGTCGGAGGCATTTAAATTCTTGGCAATAAAGGGGGCGGAGGCATTTAAATTCTTTATTTAATTTAAATGCCTCCGACCCCTTTATTTGACCCCTTTATTTCTTCATTTACCTTTATTAAAGGTAATAAATTATGAAAGTGACCTACTACGCTGCAATGAGTTCTGACGGCTTTATCGCTCGCCAGGATGGCGATATCTCCTGGCTTGATGAGTTAGACATAGACTATTCCGACACCGGTTATGAGGACTTTTTCGCCAGTGTTGATGGTCTCGTTATGGGTGGGAGTACCTATGATT
>JBLHVT010000129.1:0-7977 GCA_047628735.1 Glaciecola sp. | reverse complement strand
GCCAAGTGCCAAGTGCCAAGTGCCAAGTGCCAAGTGCCAAGTGTAAATTTTAAGACGCCGCCGCTTCGTCAATCAATCTTTGCTTATACATTTCACGCAGCCGCGTGGTGATGGGGCCAGGTAAACCGTTAGCAACAGGCTTGCCATCGATACTGACAACTGGCAGTGCGAGCGTGGTGGCACTGCTAACAAAAGCTTCATCAGCGGACAAAGCTTCGTCAACTGTGAAAGCGCGCTGCTCAAAAGCAAGATTGTTTTCTTTTGCCATCTCCAGCAATGTTCTTCGACGAATGCCGGGAAGAATGGAATTTGATAATTCTCTGGTAATGATTAAGCCATCTTTGATGATATAGGCGGTAGAGGACACCCCTTCTGTCACTAAGCCATCTTCAACCATCCAGCCTTCCGCGCCGCCTTTTGATACGGCATCCTCTTTAGCAAGACATTGTCCCAGAAGGTTAATCGATTTAATGTCGCGGCGTTTCCAGCGCAGATCATTTGTTGTAATGACCGCAATACCTGTTTCTGCGGCAGGATTATTTAGTAAAGTCATGACGGTGGTGAACGCAACTAAGCTAGGAGCGGTGTCTTTAGGAAAGGGGAAGTCGCGCTCTGCAATTCCACGAGTAACTTGTGAATAGACTACTCCCTCAATCAATCCGTTTTTTAAAATTAACTGCTCCATTACGTCTATGTATTGATCTTGGCTGCAGGGCCAATCTATAGAAATTTCTGATAGAGACCGACCTAGACGTTCGAGGAAGTATTTCTTGTCAACAAGTTTGCCATTGATAACAGGAACTACCTCATAAACTCCGTCGCCAAAAATGAAGCCCCTGTCAAACACTGAAATCTTGGCTTCAGACTGAGGGTTGAATTCTCCGTTAACATAGACGATCCTTTCCATTGTTGTTTCCTACCTATTAGTTCTTGTCGCTACTATTGATAATAATCGATGGCAATCATTTATGATAATGATTGACGGTATTAGCTCTCACTTTTTGCTGTTGAGAATTATTTGAATTGTTTGGCAAACAACTGCAATTGATCGCCGTCGAGTCGTTGTCCCGTCCAGCCTTCCATTGGCTGCGCGCCAATAGAGCGATAAAATTCAATAGCCAGTTCATTCCAATCCAAAACTGACCATTCCACTCGAGTAAAATTAGAATCAACGGCGAGCTTGGCCAGATAAGCCAATAAATTTTTGCCAAAGCCTTTGCCGCGCATTTCTGGCTGCACATAAAGGTCTTCTAAATAAATTCCAGGCCTGCCTGTGAAGGTTGAAAAGCTATTGAAAAAAAGTGCATAGCCTACAGGCTTAGATTGATACTCGGCAATAATGCACTGAGCATATCGAGTTGCACCAAAAAGGGTCTCTTCTAGTGTGGAGGCGGTTGCTACAACCTCGTGCTCAAGCTTTTCGTAGACGGCTAATTCCACAATTAAACCAAGAATAGTTTGGCAGTCATCAACTGTCGCATGCCGGATATTTAAATCGGGTAAGGAGGTTTCTATAGTCATGTTTGTCCTTCATCTAGTTATTCAAAGCATTATACATGGTGATCAAGGTAATATTTTGCAATTTGATCGAGATGTCAGCCCTATTCTGAACTTAGCGTGACTGCTATACTGTGCGCCTTTTTTTGCTGGGCTGTTTTGTAGAAAAAGTCTAGAAAAGCGATTCGATTCGCCGTAATTTCAGTAACATAATTAAAGGATCAGAAATGTCAGAGCAAAAACCTACCATCATCTACACAGAAACAGATGAAGCACCTGCGCTAGCTACCTATTCCTTTCTTCCCATCGTCAGCGCATTTACCGATGCAGCTGATATTGAAGTAGAAATCCGCGATATCTCTTTAGCCGGGCGCGTTATCGCCAGCTTTCCTGAGTTCCTAAACGAAGAGCAGCGGCAACCAGATGCTTTGGCCGAATTAGGCTTACTCACCCAAGATCCGATGGTAAACATTATCAAATTACCAAATATATCGGCTTCAGTGCCGCAGATGAACGCGGTGATAAAGGAGCTACAGGCTAAGGGCTATGCGCTTCCTGACTATCCTGAAGGGCCCAAGAGCGATGCAGAAAAAGACATTCAAGCTCGCTATGATCGAATCAAAGGCAGCGCGGTAAACCCGGTGCTTAGGGAAGGTAATTCTGACCGCAGAGCACCGCCGTCAGTTAAAGCTTATGCTCGCAAACACCCTCACTCCATGGGTGCCTGGTCTTCAGACTCAAAAACTCACGTGGCGAGCATGAGCACTGGAGACTTTTTTGGCACCGAGCAATCCGTAACAGTGCCGAGTGCGACTAGTGTGCGTATTGAGCACAAAGACGCGGCAGGCAATGCCACTGTCCTTAAAGATGGTATAGCTTTGCTGGCAGGTGAAGTAATCGATGCCTCTAGCATGAGTAAGAATGCGCTGAGAAGCTTCTTGGCCGAACAGATAGCTGACTCCAAGGCAAAAGGTGTGCTTTGCTCGTTGCATCTAAAAGCCACGATGATGAAAGTATCGGATCCGATTATTTTTGGTCATGCGGTCACCGTTTATTACGCCGATGTTTTTGAGAAGTACGCCGAAACGTTTAAGAATTTGGGAATTGACGCAAACAACGGCCTTGGCGATGTCTACTCTAAAATCGCATCACTACCCGAGGCTGAGCGTGAGGCTATTGAAGCTGACTTAAGCGCTGTTTATAAGACCCAGCCCGAGCTTGCCATGGTCGATTCCGACAAAGGCATAACAAATCTGCATGTACCTAGTGACGTCATCATTGACGCATCAATGCCTGCGGCGCTGCGGACTTCTGGGAAGATGTGGGGCTCTGATGGCAACCTGCACGATATGAAAGCTATTATTCCTGATCGCTGCTATGCCGGCGTTTATCAGGAAGTGATCAACTATTGTCGCACCCACGGGGCTTTCGATCCGGCCAAAATGGGCAGCGTGCCTAACGTCGGTTTAATGGCTCAAAAAGCAGAAGAATACGGCTCTCATGACAAAACCTTTGAAGTGCCCAGCAATGGCACGATGTCAGTTATCGATGCGAACGGCATGTCGCTTTTAGAGCATAGCGTTGAGTCTGGTGATATCTGGAGAATGTGTCAGGTTAAAGATGCACCGATTCAGGATTGGGTGAAATTGGCTGTTAGTAGGGCTCGGTTGTCTGGTACACCTGCGGTTTTTTGGTTAGATAAAGAGCGCGCCCATGATGCGCAGCTGATCAAAAAGGTTGAAGCGTATTTACCCGATCATGATACCGACGGTCTTGAACTGCATATTATGTCGCCTGAAGATGCCACAAAATTTTCACTGCAGCGAATTGGCGAAAGCAAAGACACTATTTCTGTTACCGGCAACGTGCTGCGTGATTATCTGACTGATTTGTTCCCAATTTTAGAGCTTGGAACAAGTGCGAAAATGCTTTCAATCGTGCCTTTAATGGCCGGCGGCGGCCTATTTGAAACCGGAGCCGGTGGATCTGCTCCTAAGCACGTTCAGCAGTTCGAAAAAGAAAATCATCTCCGTTGGGATTCTTTAGGTGAGTTTCTCGCGTTGGCTGCATCACTTGAGCATTTGGCAAACGTTACTGATAACAGCCGCGCTAAAGTTATGGCGGACGCGCTGGACAACGCAACGGGTCTGTTTTTGGATACCAATAAATCGCCTTCACGTAAAGTAAGCGAGTTGGATAACCGGGGCAGCCATTTTTATCTAGCAATGTACTGGGCGCAGGCGCTAGCTGAGCAATCAGAAGATGAAGCGCTTGCTGCTAAGTTCAAGCCGGTGGCTAATGAGCTTACTAATAACGAAGATAAAATCGTCGATGAGCTTAACATTGTGCAAGGCGTAAGCATGGATGTAGGTGGTTATTATAAGCCAGACTTTGCCAAAGCATCTGCTGCTATGCGTCCGAGTGAGACCTTGAATAAGATCATAGCTAAGGTGTAGCTTGATCGGATTGGCTAAGGATGGGGCCCTGAGTCCCAACTCTGACCCCATAAGCCATTAAGCATCATCACAAAAAAAAGCCCGCCTTGTAAAAGGCGGGCTTTTTTATTTATCAGGTCGAAATAATTACGTAGACACTGGTTTTGATTGCCTATTTGACTGAGCGTGTATAGCGCTTCACTCCGCCGACAGGTCCTACTTCGGCACCAAAGATATTTCCATGTGCGTCGGCCACTACGCCTTCAGCAGTGCAAGTGCCGCTGCAGTCTGGGTTAGGATCAGGAATAAAAAATTCAACTTCACCGGTTTGTGCAGAGCCTACTCGGATACCGCGAAGCCAATCGCCATGAGCAGGATTTACTGAGCCTGACTCAGAATCAGCTGAGTAGAAAACATCGTTCTTATCAATATAGATTCCGCTTGGGCGACCAAACTGATACCACATGTCGAGAAAGTTGCCGTCTTGGTCGAAAATTTGAACACGGTTGTTGCTTCTGTCACCGATAAAAAGTCGACCTTTGGAATCCATGGCCAAAGCGTGTGGCTGCATGAATTCACCTGGGCCGTCTCCCATTTCACCAAATGACATTAGAAATTCACCGTCACTGTTAAATTTTAAAACACGCGCAGGAGTCCCCGCATTATTTGAGTGTCCTTCGGCAACAAAAATATCGCCATTTGGCGCTACATGCATATCATTGGGAGTGAAAAAATACTCATCATCTCGACCGCCGGCTTTTTGACCTAAAGCCATCAAGTGAACACCGGTTGGGCTAAATTTGTGAACTTGATGCCCATAGGCATTGCTTGGGGGATTGTTACCAGACTGATTGTCTCGGCCATCGGCAACCCAAACATTGCCCTCAAAATCCACATGAATGCCATGAGGCCAGCTGATATAGCCTGCACCAAAGCTGCGAACCATATCGCCGTTCTTGTCGAACAACATGATCAGGTTGGTATCAGGGTTTTGGACACAGGCATTAACATTGGCGCCGCAGCGTTCAGCTATCCAGATGCTTTCACCGTCAAGGTCAATGTCCACCGTACTAGAAGAGCCCCAGTTTCGCCCTCCTGGCATCTTAAAATATCCAGCCTGCGTGATGTAGGGGTTAGCAAGGTCGTTTACGGGGTCCATGTCGGCTTGTGCTAAAGCCAGCGTTGGAGCAACTATTAATCCTAGAAAGCCGATCACTGAGGATCTTAGAGTATTGTTATTGTTCATTCTTTTTTCTCTCACTGCTTCGTTGAGGGGACTGGCAAGGATAAACCAGTGAAATCTGCAGTTCAATTGCTTGTTAGTGCTGCCGCGTCGACCCAGTCAGAGTAAAGCGCTTGAAAATAGCCGGTGACTCCTGCAAGCCTTAGCAATTACGGAGTCCGGCGGCGTATAAGTTGACCAAATAGCCATGGAAACTATTCTGTAACAATTGTTTACAAAGCGTTTGCTGATCATAACCAAAAAAATTATTTACTAACGTGATGGACGGCTGAGGCGTTAAACGAGCGCTGCAATAAATTGCTACAGCAAGAGATGGTTAGTAAGGTAGAGCGTTCGTGAAGTAAGAGGCTGCGACACCAGATGAACGGCCATGCAGTGCCCGGCTAGGGTTTAAATTACCGTGGCGTATGGCTTAAGTTGTAATTCGCCACTGTCAATTAGAGGCAAAGCGCCAGATATCTCCTGTTGGTATTTTATTCCCCTTAAGTCTGAAAATGATTCGATTAATAATGAGAACAGCGTAGCTTACTCGTGGCTTGTCACAATAATGCCTAGTGCGTCTATCGTGACCAATATGGAAGATAAATCCGTGACATCTATGGGAACCGCAGCGGCTTCATCATGCTGACCAAAAACATAGACTTTTACTGCGTCTCGTTTGCGCTCAGGCAGGACTGCAGTATTGAAGTCAAAGCCTTGCGGGACAAACACGCTGACAACATCCATTGAATCACCCCAGCCTTGAGTTAGCGTGCGGCGCATAGAATACCAACCTGACTTGCTCGTTGGAAAATCCTCAATAAGTGCTTGATCGTAGAGAAAGACGACATCAATTTCGGTAATGGTGATTGCGTTTGGGTCAAGATTTGACTTGATATTGACGGAGCTTAATGAGGCTGCGTTGGCTATCGTATTAAAAGAAAGCATACTAAAAACAATCATGCCAAAAACAATTTGGAGAATGCCACTAAAGCTCAGCCTAGGCTGCGGGCGGTTAATTTTTTGTAAAAAAAAGGAGTCTAAAGTCATGGCAAAATTCTCTCATAAAGTACCCTAATAAAATTGCACTTATAAAGCTCTCTAATAAAAAAGGGCCTACTGGCCCCTTTTAAAAAAATTAGCGGAGCAGCTTACTCCTTGGGGGTGCCGTTGCCATTCATACCCATCGATTCATAGCGTCTCCAACCTGCTAAGATCCCCTGCAGGCCATGATTACCCTCGTGACAAGCATATTCATAAACGGGGTCCTCGGATTTTCGTAGTGGCACTTTAGCCGACCAGCTTTCATCCCATGACAGTGGGTCGGTTACTGTAAAATCATAGTCGAGGGTGTTTTCGTCGACATAGTTAAAGCGCTCTTCAATTACTGCTTGGTCGGACATCCCGCGCAAGTTGTAATCATGATAAAAATGCTGGGTCTTAACCACAAGGGTGTCACCCTCCCAATGGCCGATTGAGTCACCTTCCCATTTTAACTGTGTAGTATTGTGATCGCTATCGAGTCTAATTATACGAGCCGAGTGAATCATCTCATTCATGATCATTACATGATCTTTAGTTTGAACGACCTGCATATTGTTGTTGTAAGAACCGGGTATCATCGGTGGGCCGCCAATAAAACCGGTAAGACATCGATCAACAGTGGTTCGTCCCTCCGGACCCGCGCTATCAAAAACCATCTTTCGATAAGTTTCCCGACGTTCCTGCCCGATAACGTTCGCAGCTGGGATACGGCCATTAGCAGGGCTGTAAACCAAAGAAGTGCGTCTATCTGAAATAGTCTGGCTGCCCCGCTCGTACCAAAATTCGTTATAGGAAATCACCCCCGGCGGATAACCCGCACCGCCGACACTATCGACAATCAGGTCACGATTCTGGCGGTTGTTCTCAAACTTTTCCCATTCGATAGCCTCGGCTGGTGTAAGCACCGCTTTATCGGCAAGCTCTGCGGGCCGATTCAATGGAGTGATAGTTCGGAAAGTGTAGGTTCCTTGAAAATCGGGATGACCATGTTCAGTTCTTGGGATATCGTTACTCTGTGCCTGTGCCTGCACCTGCACCGACGCGGATAGGGCAATGCCGAGAATCAATGCCAGCGACTTAATTCCAATATTGGCAATTCTTTGCGGGTTTTTGACACAAGAATCTAGTTTTGTATGGGGTCGAAACATTGAAACCTCCAACTATTATTTTAATTATTAAATGTCCACTAGAATGGTAGCTAAGTCATTGAAAATACGCTTTTTCCCTTATGTTTTCAAGGCTTTATTATCGACCTAATCGAACCACTTCAGGGCTTAATACTGGTTAATTGTTGAGGTAGAGTTAAGCGCGTGCTGGCTATCGTGGGCCTAGTGGAAGAACAGGTTTATATTAATGTTAAGTGAGAATATCGAGTTTGAGCAGCTGGAAATGTAAAGCAGGGGTTCTAAAAACTAGCGCATCAACGAACCGATGCACCAGAGAGTCTGCACATAACAAAACCGGTGAATCAAACAATAAGCCAGCATACACACGCCACCTCAGGTGGCAGAGACCCACCAAAATTATAAAGGCTTAGGAGCATGACATTTGAAAATTTGCTAAAGCTAACAGCGGCTGGCGTTTTTGCCTGTGCACTGACCGGCTGCAGTGGTCGGGGTTGCGGTAGACACGACAGTTGCCGTTGTTAAAGTGCCATTTCAGATAGCGGGCGCTGTTGTAGGTGTTGCAGCAGATACCACCGGAGCCGTTATTGAGGCGCCTTTTAGAGTCGTTGACGCCGCTTTTGGCGGAAAGCATGATCAATATAAAGATTCTCAT
>JBLHVT010000128.1:0-8114 GCA_047628735.1 Glaciecola sp. | reverse complement strand
TTAAAAGTGCGGGCTTTTATTCGATAGCGTTACATATAAAGCGTAACTATATGTAACACATGGTGTGTGCTGGAACTTTATTCTATGGTCTAAGCTTGAGGTTAGGCCGTCGATGCGAATAAACGGTATCTAAGACAAGGGCAAGGATGAAACAAATTGTCGATTAGGCTATCTACATGAACACCAAGTCTTATTGTAAAAACTTCCAGCAATTACGCTTGTGGCTATGCTTTACCGCTGCCACTATGGTGTTGCTTTTAGCCTTCTATGGCTTATCAATTTGGTAGTCTGAAGTTATCCAACGGCTCGTTTGGTCAAAACCGCAGAGCAGTGGCACCTAATATAGAGGGACTTTGAAGTCAGCTGGGCATTCTTACTGGCTTGTGCTCGGTTCAGGCTCTGGCACCTTTGACATGTAGAGGCTAGAATCAGGCCTCATTTAAAGAAGGTACATAATCTATGCGGGTCATGACATTTAATGCCAATGGTATTCGGGCCGCGGCGCGAAAAGGCTTTTTCGACTGGTTGCCTGAGGCCAATGTTGATGTGGTGTGTGTACAAGAAACCAAAGCTCAAATTGACCAACTCTCAGATCCGGTCTTCCATCCAGAGCAATACACCTGTCATTATTTTGATGCGGTGAAAAAAGGCTATGCAGGTACAGCAATATATTGCCGCCAAAAACCCGACAAGGTGGCGTCAGGATTAGGCTTTGAGGTTGCCGATACAGAAGGGCGTTATATTCAGGCTGACTTTGGTAATCTTAGTGTGGCGTCATTGTATTTGCCTTCTGGGTCCTCAGGGACTGAAAAACAAACGCGTAAGATTGAATTTATGACGCAATTCATGAAGCATATGAAAAAATTAAAAAGCAGTGGCAAGGAGCTCATGGTTTGCGGTGATTGGAATATCTGTCACAAAGAAATAGACATTAAGAATTGGAAGCCTAATCAAAAAAATTCCGGTTTTTTACCAGAGGAAAGGCAGTGGTTAGACGAGCTCTACGATCAAGTTGGCTATGTTGATGCGTTTAGAGAAGTGAATAATGAGGAGCATCAATATTCATGGTGGTCGAACCGTGGGCAAGCCCGAGCCAACAATGTTGGGTGGAGGCTAGATTACCAGGTGGTGACGCCGGCGACGGCAGCCAAGGTTGTAAGCGCAGAGATTTATAAAGAGCAAAGTTTTTCTGATCATGCCCCCGTGATTTTAGACTACAAGCTATAAAGTTATAAGTGTAGTGTAGGGGCAGGTTAGGGGCAGGTTAGAAATTGAGACTAAGCAAAAGCGGTGAAATTATGTTGAAGAAAAAAACGTTAAAACTTATCAGTATCATTGTGCTATTAATTGGCACGGGCATCACGTCAACTTACGGTTACTCACAAACGCTGTTCGCTGTCATTGATACATCGAAAGGGGAAATAAGGGTTAAATTGAACGATAGAGCCGCACCGACTTCGGTTGCCAATTTTGCTAATCTGGCTCAGCGTGGGTTTTATGATGGCCTGAATTTTCATCGCCTAGAGCGTAATTTTATGGTTCAGGGAGGAGATCCAGACGGTAATGGAACTGGCGGTCCTGGCTATCAATTTCAGGGAGAAGTCAATTTGCGGCATAATCAACCTGGGATTATTTCTATGGCTAATTCAGGTCCGGGCACAGATGGAAGTCAGTTTTTTCTTACCCACCTTGCGACCCCGCATCTTAATGGCTTGCATTCTGTTTTTGGTGTGGTCAGTGAAGGATTGCCGGTAGTGCAGCTGCTTAGAAAAGGGGACATTATTAACAGTATTGCGATTGAGGGTGATTTAAGTTCATTGTTTGAAAAAAGAAAAGATAAATTGGAACAATGGAATGACGTACTAGATGCGAATTTTACAAACCTGCGCGCCGTCCCCAAATAATACCTACTAATATTCCGGTGCTGACAATTTTCTGTATCGCGTAGCCTATATTTACCGGGCCACTAACTACTGTTAACAGACGGGCCTTGAAATTTAAAGGTGTTGGAGGTCAGGGTTGCTAGTGCATAGAGTGTGCCGATAGCCCAATGATACCGGCAGCATAAAGCGGGGTTTTAGAATACTTTTTTGAATGGTTTGACGGTTACTTTTTTATATACCCCAGCTAGGGCATAAGGGTCCATATCTGCCCAGTATTGAGCTGCAGCCAAATTTTCAAATTCGGCAACAACGAGGCTGCCGCTGAAACCAGCATCGCTAGGATTTTCACTGTCGATAGCCGGATGGGGCCCTGCAAGCAATAAACGATTCTGATCTGCCAATTCACTTAGCCTGGCAAGGTGTTTCTCTCGTGCAGATAGGCGTTTAGATAAACTGTCTGTCACATCCTCACTGATGATTGCGTAATACATAAACCATTTCTCTTATTGTTACGCGGAGTCTTTGCTTGTGTCAGGTGGGTCTTTGTCTTCGGTCTCAATATATTTTGAAAGCGTTGGCATTTGGGCAAGGATAAAGCCAAAAGTAAATATCATATTACCAAAAACTTTAAACTGTATCCAATGTGCCTCGCTTAAAGTAAAAGCTACCACCAGATTTATGACACCCATGACGATGAAATAAATTATCCAAACAGTGTTGAGTTTTAACCACACGTCTCTAGGTGCATTAATAGCATGTCCCATCATATGTTCGATTGCCGGCTTTTCTCCGATAAATCTAGAGCCCAGGAACACAGTAGCAAAAATCCAATTGACGATAGGAGCTTTTAACTTTAAATAGGCGATGTCTCTGAATATGATTGTCGGGATACAAAATAGAACCACAGCTCCAAGGGTTATCCACTGAAACTTGTCGAGCCTTCGCTGCATTAGGAAAATTGAGCCGTAGGTTAAAATGGAAGCGACGATGAGAAATTCGGCCGCGCTGAACACGCCGCCGATAGAATGTTCTATGCCGGCTACGGAGACGACTCTTTCATCCATCATCCACACCGTAAAAAAGACAAGTAGTGGGATGTAATCAAGAAATTGCTTCATATTGTTTGAGTCCTAGCGTGGAGATGCCCAACGATGGCAGATAGAATGTATATGGTAATTCATTTGGAGAAATGTGTCTGCTTTTGAGCGGTGATGGTTTAGAATCACCGGCTTTATTAACCACGCTAAAACTAAGCTAAATACAGCCATTAATGAGTAAATTTCTTCAAATACACCCTCAAAATCCTGAATCGCGTTCTATCAAACAAGTGGTTGATGTGCTTTTACAGGGTGGTGTCATAGTTTATCCAACGGACTCAACGTACGCCTTGGGTTGTCATATTGGGGATAAAGCTGCTTTAGAGCGTATTCGGCGGATTCGCCAGCTGGATGTTAAACACAACTTTACTTTGGTTTGCTCTGACCTTGCCTCTATTTCTACCTATGCGCAGGTGCACAATAGTGCTTATCGAATACTCAAGGCCTATACCCCCGGTCCGTACACTTTTATCCTAAAAGCGACGGCTGAGGTGCCGAGAAGACTAATGCACCCAAAACGCAAAACAATAGGGCTGCGGGTGCCAGATAACGCCATTGCGCAGGCTATTATATCAACGTTAGGTGAGCCTATTATGAGCACAAGCCTGATTTTGCCTGATGACGATGAGCAGTTATTTGATGCATATGAAATGCGGCTCAAAATAGGCAAGTTAGTTGATATGATTGTCGACGGCGGAGCCGGCGGCTTAGTACCGACTACCATGATTGATTTGGTCGAGGGTGTTCCTAGCGTTATTCGTGAGGGAAAAGGCGATTCATCCCCCTTTGTGTGATGTGCGTGGTTATTATAATCTCCCGCATAAAGCTTAAGTGAATAGGTGTCTTGGTGACACTCAATAACAAACTAGGAGTTAATTTTGTCAACGGTCGATTCGCAACAGCGAGTACTGTCAGGTATGCGTCCCACAGGCCAACTGCATTTGGGGCATCTCCACGGGGTTCTTAAAAATTGGATTAGGCTACAGCATGAATATGACTGTTTTTTCTTTGTCGCCGATTGGCACGCGCTAACTACGCACTATGGTGAACCTAGCATCTTCGAAAACAACGTGGTGGATATGGTGATTGACTGGTTAGCCTGTGGGGTAAACCCAGGATCTGCGTCACTGTTTGTTCAGTCCAAAGTCCCAGAACACGCCGAGCTACACCTACTGCTTTCAATGATTACCCCTCTGGGTTGGTTGGAGCGTGTCCCTAGCTACAAGGATCAGCAAGAGAAACTCAATGACAGGGACTTGGATACCTACGGTTTCTTGGGTTATCCCCTGTTACAAGCCGCTGATATTTTAATTTACCGAGCCGGTTATGTGCCCGTGGGTGCTGATCAGGTCGCCCATGTGGAGCTAACGCGCGAAGTGGCTAGGCGTTTCAATCATATTTACGGTAAGGAGCCGGGTTTTGAGGAAAATGCTTTAGCGGCAATCAAGAAGATGGGCAAAAAGGCAGCGCGTATGTATACCAATTTTCGAACTGCCTACCAAGAGCAGGGAGACCATGAGGCGCTGGAAAAGGCGCAGGCACTGTTAAGAGAGCAGCAAAATATCACGATCGGTGACAGGGAGCGGTTATTTGGCTACCTAGAAGGTGGGGGTAAGATGATTTTGGCCGAGCCACAGTCCTTATTGACTCCCTCGTCTAAAATGCCGGGTCTGGATGGGCAGAAGATGTCCAAGTCCTATAACAATACGATAAGTCTGCGTGAGCCTTTAGAGGGTGTCGTTAAGAAGATCAGCACCATGCCTACAGATCCAGCTCGGGTCAGATTAACCGACCCTGGAGATCCGAATAAGTGTCCGGTGTGGCAGTTACATCAAACTTATTCAAATGATGAAACAAAGAAATGGGTTGTGGAGGGCTGCACAAGTGCCGGCATTGGGTGTCTCGAGTGTAAGCGTCCGGTTATCGATGCCGTTATCGCTGAGCTTGAGCCTATTCAAAAGGCAGCCGAACAGTATGAGAAGGACCCAGATCTTGTGAGGTCGATTATTGCCGAAGGCAGTGAAAAAGCCCGCGAGACAGCAAAAGAGACATTGCACGATGTAAGGGTCGCCGTGGGTCTTGGTTGATTTTGCGCCTCGGTTGATGCGAGGCCAAGGCTCATTCAAGGAGCATTAGATAAGTTTTTTTGTTAGCATAACACGGTAGAACCGCTCCTTATTGCGCCCCGAAACTACAGCCCCAAAACTACAGCCCTAAAATAGGCACTTCGATTGATCACTATTGGCACCGACACTGATACCGAGACTATCGAACTGCAAGGGCTAAACGCTTCTCCAGCCGTTGTTGATTCAGATAATCCTGAGCAAGGGGAGATGCCTTTTGCGTTTGTTGCAGGCGAAGCATTCACTGAGATCCCGAAGGATCTCTATATTCCCCCCGATGCTCTAGAAATATTCTTAGAAGCTTTTGAGGGACCTCTCGACCTTCTCCTCTACCTTATCAAAAAGCAAAACATCGATATTCTTGAAATCAATGTTTCTGATATTACTGATCAGTACATGGCATATGTAGATTTGATGCAATCAAGTCAGTTTGAACTCGCTGCAGAATACATGGTGATGGCGGCGATGTTAGCCGAGATAAAGTCGCGTATTTTGCTACCGCGTCAGGCCGAAGAGGAAGCCGAAGAAGACGATCCTAGAATGGAGCTTATTAGACGCTTGCAAGAGTACGAGCGTTACAAGCAGGCAGCGCAGGATCTCGACGAGCTGCCAAGAATGGATAGAGATATTCACAGGGCAGGCGCTGCCTTGCCTGCTATTGAGCGGATGGCCCCTGAGCCTGAAGTAGATCTCAATGAAGTGCTCATGGCGTTAGCTAAAGTCTTAAAAAGAGCGGACATGTTTGAGAGCCATCACGTGCAAAGAGAGACTCTTTCTACACGTGAAAAAATGTCCGAGATTTTGGTTAGAATTACCTCAGAAAAATTCGTGCCTCTAGTGTCTTTGCTGATACGAGAAGAAGGTCGATTAGGGGTAGTGGTAACCTTTCTGGCAATCATGGAATTATTAAAAGATTCAATGATAGATATCGTACAAACAGAGGCGTTTGGGCCTATACACATCAAGGCCAGAAGTTAGCAATAATGCGATTCAGTAAGAATAATAACTAAAGAGCCGCAGTGCCAGAGAGTATTAATACCCTAAGGTTTTGTTACTCGATAAGTTTAGGAAAGATAGACAGAATGAGCGATGTAGATAACAAAGTTAAAATGATTGTTGAAGGTTTGCTTTTGGCTGCGGGTCGCCCGCTGACCCTAGATGCTATTGGTCAAATATTCGCTGAAGATGAGATGCCCGATAATTCAGAACTGCAAGCCGTGATGGCTGCCATAGATGAAAGCTGTAATGACAGGGGCTTTGAGCTCAAAGAAACGGCCTCTGGTTTTAGGTTTCAAGTTAAGCAAGAACTGAGCGAGTGGATTGGGAAACTCTGGGAAGAGCGCCCTCCAAGGTACACAAGAGCTTTGCTCGAAACTCTGGCACTAGTTGCTTATCGTCAGCCGCTTACACGCGGCGATATCGAAGAGATTCGGGGAGTCGGTGTGAGTTCAAACATTGTACGAACTCTACTCGACCGAGAATGGATAAGGGTGGTTGGTCATCGTGATGTGCCTGGGCGGCCAGCAATGTTTGCGACCACAAGGCAGTTTTTAGACTATTTCAATTTAAAAAGTTTGCAGGAGTTACCGCCACTGGCAGATATTAAGGATCTTGTGGAGAAATCAACAGAGCTGGATCTTGAAGACGGCTTGGCAGATGCCAGAGTGCTTGATCTACCGGAAGATGTTAATGATGAAAATGCCTTTGAATCACATCAAAGTGAGGCAGAAAAACTAGCTGAGGAGGCGGCCTTCGCATTATCTAAAAAACCATTAGACGAGATCTTAGCTGAGGGCTTAGGCATACCTGAACACGAAATCGAAGACGATGACGACGAAGTCCATGAAGAAATTACCGAAGAAGAAACACGCCAAGAAGCTGATTTGAAAGTAACCACCAATGAGATACAAAATGATCAGCAAGATGCAGAAATAGAGGTTCCTGAAAAAAGTGATGAAAATGACTTAGAACAAACAGACGAATTCAGCGAAAGGCTAGAATCCAGTTTAGATCCTGATATTGACGATAGTGATTTGGATGATGAAGCAAACCCAGTTAAGAAATAGCCCATTAGCTACAGGCACGTAAATTAATCCTCTTGAGTTTTTAGACTCAGAACGATTCCGGCCCACATAATAAAGTAATTAAATAATATGACAGAGAAGCTCCAAAAAGTACTCGCACGTGCTGGATTCGGTTCGCGGCGGGAGATAGAAACTTGGATAGCCAAGGGTCGGGTAAAAGTGAACGGCAAGGTTGCTGTTGTGGGTGATCGAGTTGATGAAGAGGATCGGGTCACGGTTGATGGTAAAAAACTTTCTCCTCAAACAAAACAGCGTTTTGATCGCCGTGTATTACTTTACAACAAGCCTGAGAACGAGATCTGTACGCGCAAGGACCCAGAAGGCAGGCGCACTGTTTTCGATAAGTTGCCCGTCATAGCGCACGGACGTTGGGTTTCCGTTGGAAGATTAGATATTAATACTAGTGGTCTATTGTTATTTACGACAGATGGCGAACTCGCTAACAAGTTAATGCACCCATCTTTTGAAATCGAGCGAGAATACGCCGTGCGAGTCATGGGTGAGGTGACCCAAGAGATGGTCGACCTGATGCACAAAGGTGTCATGATCGAGGGCAATCTTTGCCGCTTTACAGATATTCAATATTTCGCAGGTGATGGTGCCAACCAGTGGTATCACGTAGTTCTGATAGAGGGACGTAACCGAGAAGTGCGTAAGCTTTGGGAATCGCAGGGACTGAAAGTAAGTCGACTTAAGCGAGTAAGGTTTGGCTCTATCTTCATGCCTAGCACCATTACCAAAGGGCAATTTCGTGAAATGCCAAAACAGGAAGTCGATAAACTATTAAAACTTGTCGCAGAGCCTAAGCCAGCTAGTTAGTTTTGCAATCAGTTGGCGTGTCCGCGCGCTAACATATTAGTTTGCCGCTGCATTTTTTTGCTCTATCTATAAGCCTTTTGACTGAATCTGTGCTGGTAACCGTTGCAT